>DATDAJ010000246.1:0-3575 GCA_036525475.1 Candidatus Udaeobacter sp. | reverse complement strand
GCTCAATCTCTTTCCTAACTTCGGCGGCCATTTGGATTCAGATGGAAATGCCCGACGCGACGATACTCTCAAGTAGGCTGCCCAGAGTCGAGAGGAAAGGGCGTCCGTCATGCGCCAGCATATTCAACTTTCAACGATCCAGGCGGGCGTGGGGTCACGCGGCGTTAGTAATAGTGGCTTAGTCGCGACTTTCGCGCTTATCGAACTGGCGAAATTTCTACGGTCTGTTCTACGGTCGAGCGAAATTTTGCTGCAAAACGATGCAATGCTACGACAAGCTGTGAGATCGCCTACAGGCCGAATTACCTAGCGTCGGCATGCTGTGCAACGCAGTGAAATGATGCGCAACTCGTTAGGCTTGAATTACAAATCAGCTGCTCTAACCAACTGAGCTATGCCGGCGCTGTCCATATGAAAGCCGGTTTAGCGAGTTCATCAAGAGTTCGTCCGACGATCTCACTGCATGACGAATAAGTGTTAACTCGACGTGCGCTATGGTCTTTGCCGATTGTTGTCTCTTTCATCTGCTCGTTCCAACTGCTCTTTAACGCAGTGCGGGTCGAATAATCCGATTGGATCACTGCGGCGTGCGGACTCCGATTCGCTGGTCCGGTTTGACTTAGACAACGCCAGAATCTCCAGCAGGATTTCTGCGAGCCGTTCCGGTGGCTCGGGTGGCATGCTCATCTATGTCATAGACGCCGCCGAACTGAAATTGTGTCTGCTCTTACGCTCTTTTTTTGCTGACGAAGGGAACCGGTGCTGCACACCGAATCTGTTCTTCCCGGCGATTTCGGCTTACTCGCGCGCGCGGGAGTAAGCGGAAAGTGGATCGGCGGTTTCCAAGTTCTTGATAACCGTGCTGAGGTAGACCGATTCGGGATAAAACGCTTTGTATTTGGTGATCTCTGCCCGATTCAAAACCTTGAAGCCGTAACGTTCGAACATTTTTTCGCCGCGTCGGCTCTCAAACGTGATGATCTGGCCACAGACGCGTTTCTCGCCGGAGCGATAAAGGTAACTCAGATAGGCACTCATCAGCGCGCGGGTTGTCGAAACCTTTCGCGCCTCAGGCAGGAGGTTGACATGAAAGTGCGGCACTCGCCGCGGCTGGGCGGGGACTTCGCGCCAGCCGTACATGAGTATCCAGCGAATGAAACGACGCGAGCGCTGGTTGTAACGGAAGTAGCGGGTCAACGCCCGGAAAAACAGCCAGACGTTTTGATAAAGCGCGTAGAGCTGATTTTGCAGCGGCTTGCGCGAACCGAGCAGGTAGCCGGAGATTTCGCCATTCACCTCGAGGAGAAAACAGGATTCCGGTTCGTGATCGGTGTAATAGGTGGTGAGAAAATCGGCGAACAATTCCCGATCCTGATACACGGGATCAATCGGCTCGCCGAGGAAGCCGGTCTCGCAGCAGAGTTTTCTTACCGCTTCGCGATCTGATGCCCGGTAGCCACGGATGAGGAACGGCTGGTGATCATCGTTCAGCATTTAAAATCGGCGATATTTTGAGCGAAGCTCGCCATAAATGCAAAACAGTTCGTCAAACACACGCGGCCAGCTGTACACGCTCCGCGCAACGCGTGCGGCGTTCCTGCCCATAACCGCTAATTTCCTGTCGCTGCAGCCTTCGATCGCGTTCACCAGCGCGTCGGCGCTGTTTTCCAGCGCCCACGATTCCTGGTCATGGCAAATGACGTTGTCCATATAGCTACCGCGAATTCCCACTACCGGCGTCCCGCACGCCTGGCATTCCAGGGCTGCAAGGCCAAATGTTTCCTGAACACCGGGATGAACGAAAAGATCGGCGGCACGATAAAACGCGGCGAGCTCACAGGGATCAGCGCAGTAGCGAATCCATGAAACATTGTCAGTTCGCAGTTGCAGTTTCCGGAGTTGCGTTCGGTCGGGCCCATCGCCGATCACGAGCAAATGGAATTCATTCGGCCGGCGTCGTTGTAGAGTCTTGAAAGCGCGAAGCAAAGTCGCTGTGTTCTTCTCTTTCGCCAAACGGCCTACGTAAAGAAGGAGATTTTGACCTGATTTAACCCCAAGAGAGCGCCGTATTGCTTCAGTTCCGGATCCGTCAGGGCGGAAGATTTCCGTATTAACGCCAAGGCTTAGCACACGCACGTTGTGTACGCCCCAGTCACGCAGCACGCGGCCCAGCAGGTCTGATGCGACGACCGTGGCGGCGTGCTGATTGTAGAGTTTGCGAACGTATGCGCGGGAAAGCTTCATCACGCGATGTGTCGCCGTTTTCCCAAGGAGCATTGCGCTCTTTCGGACGTACGCTTCTGGAAAATGCGAGTGATAAAATCCGACCACGGGTACGCGCAGCGCGCGCCCAACCTTCAATGCTTTCCAGCCGAGCTGATACGGATCAGCAGACTCGATGACATCCGGCTGTTCCCGGTCCAAAATTTCTTCCACTGCGCGAAGATTCAGGAGCGCGCGGTATTGCGCCGTCCGCGACACAAGAGGAGAACGAATTGTGTAAACACGCGAGCGCCCGTTTGCCTTCAGCTTCGTCTTCGCGCCAGGAACAATAAGAACGTGTTCGTAGCGCGACGCGTGCCTGTCGATGTAATCAATTTTCTCATGAAGATATCGCTTCACGCCGCCGCTTACCGGCGAATAAAATTGGGTGAGATCGCAGATCTTCACGGGTTTGTCATTCCCAGCGAGCGCAGCGGAGTTGAGGAATCCCGCGGAACAACCTAACAGTACTGCCACGGGATCCTTCGACTCCGCTCAGGATGACAAGAGGAGCGCGCCGTTTGAGGTCAATCATGCGACTGTAGATCGCTCAGGTACTTCTCCGCCTGCAGTGCCGCGGCACAACCCATTCCCGCAGCGGTAACGGCCTGTTTGTAAACCCGATCAGCCACGTCGCCGGCGATGAAAACGCCGGGAACTTTACTTTCGACACCGTTTTTCGCGAGCAGATAACCCTCACCGTCCATATCGAGTTTGCCTCGATATGCCTTGGTGTTGGGATCATGCCCGATCGCTACGAAAACGCATGCAACTTCGAGCTCGCGTTCCTCTTTTGTCTTCAGATTGCGCAAACGCACTGCACGCATCTCACCTTTTTCGTCCGCGATATATTGCGTCACGACCGTGTCCCAGATCGGTTCGATCTTCTTGTTCGCGAACACGCGCTCCTGCATGATCTTCGACGCGCGCATTTTGTCGCGCCGATGAATCAGATAAACCTTTGAAGCGAACCGGGTGAGGAACGTTGATTCCTCTGCCGCGGAATCGCCGCCGCCCACGACGCAGACCGGCACGTTTTTGTAAAATGCGCCGTCGCAAGTCGCGCAGGACGTCAACCCATGTCCGACCAGTTTCTCTTCACCGTCCAGTCCGAGATATCGGGCCGCGGCGCCGCTGGCGATGATTAGCGCCTGCGTCTCCAGCCATTCATCATCGGCTTTGATCCGGATAGGCTTGTTACTCGGATCGAAATCGGTCACTTCCGCATATGAAAAGCGGGCGCCGAATTTCTCGGCCTGCCTGTGCATATTCAGAATCAGTTCGGGGCCATCGATTCCGTCGGGACACCCGGG
>DATDAJ010000245.1:0-3105 GCA_036525475.1 Candidatus Udaeobacter sp. | reverse complement strand
GGTAGGAGTCGAACCTAGGACCCATCGGTTAATCCCGACTACGTCAGGACTCTACCACTGTGCTACGCCTTCGTGTTGACGAGACGATCCCGTATCAAACGTGCAGATTTCCAGTTCTTAATTTCGCGCTCGCGTCGCATTGCGCTTGAGCGATCTGGCTGCTCTTCAGACCACACCAAAGCCCACGGTCCGTTTTTCCGCGTAAATTTTCCGCTGATCTTGTTGGTGCGATTATGGCTGGCAACCCGATTTGCGAGATTGTCCGTATGGCCGACGTAGAAGTGACCGTCCGGGTTTTGAAGAATATAGACCCAAAACATTCCAAGTGGCTCCAGAGGTAGGATTCGAACCTACGACCAATCGGTTAACAGCCGACCGCTCTACCACTGAGCTACTCTGGATCGCGATGCGCTCGATTGAGCGGCGTTGAACTTTGCGCACAGGACCGCGTGCGGCAAGAGAGAATTGGTTGCGGGGGCTGGATTTGAACCAGCGACCTTCAGGTTATGAGCCTGACGAGCTACCAGGCTGCTCCACCCCGCGGGATGAAAATAGTTGGGACATCAACTCTCTGCAAATCGAAAAACGCTCCACTTGGCTGAAACGCGTTTGTCTTTCGCCGCATCGCGACTTCGTTGAATAGGTGAAAGGGAAAATTCTTGTTGGCACGGCCAGTTGGTCGGACCCCGGTTTTGTGGAGCGTTGGTATCCGACAAAACTGCCGGCTGGCGACCGGTTGCCGTGGTATGCGCAGCATTTCGACTTGGTCGAGATAAACTCGACGTTCTATTCCACGCCGGAGCCGAGAATGGTGGAGCGGTGGTGCGCTGTGACGCCGGATCGTTTCACGTTCGACGTAAAATTGCACCAGCTGTTTTCATTTCACTCGACGCCGGCAAAGCTGTTGCCTCCAGATCTACAAAGCCGCGCGGAGACGGATGCGAAAGGGAAGGTCAAACCGACGCGAGACGTGCAGCAGGCGCTGCTAAAAGTTTTTCTGCGTGCGACCGCAATCTTTCGCAGTGCAGGAAAAATGGGCGTAATGCTTCTGCAACTTTCGCCGGCGTTTTCGCCACGGAAACACGACTTGAACGAGCTCGCGCCGCTCATCGAGATGCTGAATGGGTACGAGCTGGCGATTGAGTTTCGAAACCGTAACTGGGTGATCGGCGATGAACTGCAATCGACAACTGATTTTGTGCGGAAGCACGGAGCGATTTTTGTGAACGTGGATGCGCCCGCATCGGACCATTTTACCGTGATGCGATCAGATGTGGATGAAGTGACAAACTCAAATGTGGCATACCTGCGCCTGCATGGACGCAACGTGAAAGCTTACATCACGGGAAAAACCGTGGCGGCGCGTTTCGATTACGATTACAAGGAGAAGGAAATTGCGGAGGTCGCGGAGCGCAGCAGAAAACTCGCAAAGGAAGCGCGCGAGCTACATGTAATTTTCAACAACAACAATCTCGATTACGCGCCGCGCGCGGCGATTCGTCTACGCAAGGCGCTGGGCCAGATCGTTAACACGCCGGCGGAGACATTGGAGTTGTTCTAGCTCACAAAGAAAACGTCCAACGCTCAACGCCGAACATCCAACGCCGAAGCAAGCGCAGCATTGCTGCTCGCACTGAGGCGCGCGATTCTGTAATTCGATGTTGGGCGTTGGACGTTGGGTGTTCGGCGTTTTCTGCCAAATTGGGTGACATTGAAACCACAGAAGGCACAGCAGCCACAGCAGCCAGGCGAGCCCGTTTTTGAATCGCGTCTGCCGAAGCCGCTCGCGCGGCTGAAGGGGTGGTTGGTCGCGCATCACATGACGTTGATGACGATCGCCGATACGCCGCACTCGATCGCTCTCGGGTCGGCGATCGGAATTTTCTTCGGGTTCACTCCGCTGTATCCGGTGAAGACGTTGCTGTCGATCGTGGTAGCGTGGATTTTCCGTTGCAACAAGATCGCTGCCGCGAGTGCGGTAACGCTGCACGATGTTCTGATTTGGGCAATGCCGGCAATCTATGTCGCCGAATATCATCTCGGGTGCTGGAGCCTTCAGCGTCCGGTGGCTCAACGCGTGCATTTTCGCCAGTTTGGCTTGCGCGATTACATCCACTGGCACGTATTTTCGCGGGTCGTTTGGCCCACCTACTGGCCCGCCTTTATTGGTTCGCTCTTCCTAGCCGTTCCGTCCGCGATCATTGTTTATTTTCTCATGCGCTTGCTGATCAGCCGCGCGCGGACGACGCAGAAGATTGAATGATGGTGGAACGGTCGCCGCGCCGACTCCTCAACCTATTGGCAGAAACGCGGCTTTGCGCTCAATATTTGCGCCTTCGGCGATTGGATCGGCATCGGCTTCGGAGAAGCCGGGCCAGCTTCGTTTGTGATTGGAACACGTTGTAATCAACGTGGTAGCGTTTGCGAATCAGAATGCGCCGATTAAGGTGCTGCCGTTCCGGGGATCTTATGCACTCACTACGTCGATTTCTGATCGTTTCCCTCGCATTTCTTGCGAGCGCGTCTGTTGTTCGTTCGGCGGCAGCGGCGCAGGCATACCTTATTGCCGACGCGCAAACCGGCTACATTTTGGAAGAACAGGAACCCAGGAAAAAACTGCAGGTCGGTAGTCTGACAAAGATTGCTACGGCATGCGTGGTGTTGGACTGGTCAGAGAAGAAATCCGGCGATCTCAATGGCGCGGTGGCCATCCCGCCGGAGGCGTTTCAAGGGACCACGGAAAACAACATCGGCTTTCAACCGGGTGACACCATCTCGTTGCGCGATCTTCTTTATGCCGCGCTTGTGCAATCTGACAACATCGCCGCGTACACGCTGGCCTATCACGTTGGTTCGCAACTGGATGCAGTTGAGGCAGGCGCGAAATTGACACAGGCGGACAAGTTCGTCGCTCAGATGAACGCACTGGCGAAACAGTTAAAGATGGAGCGCACACGTTTTGTCAATCCCCACGGCATCGATTGGAAAGTGAAGCCCCTGCCGTATTCCACGGCGGAAGACATGGCGCGTCTCACCCGATACGCAATGAACAAGCCGAGCTTCCGTTTTTATGTGTCGCAAAAGGAACGCCAGATTTCATTTAAT
>DATDAJ010000244.1:0-14353 GCA_036525475.1 Candidatus Udaeobacter sp. | reverse complement strand
TGGTTCGCGACGTTGAGTGCCTCGCCCCGGTTCGCCGTAGCAAATCCGTCTCCGGTCGGAGATGTTAAAGCCTCATGCAGCTCAAGACCCTTCTCGCTACGACTCCAGTTCGCCAAGTCCTCGGGTCAGTTGATCGCCCGGTGGAAAATATCGCGTATGACTCGCGGCGAGTGCAAAGGCACACCATGTTCGTGGCGTTGCGGGGCGAGAAAACCGATGGGCACCAATTCATCGGTCAGGCCATCGATAAAGGGGCGTCGGTGATCGTCGCCGAGAGCGAACAAAAAGATCCACGCGTCACTTGTCTGCTTGTTGAAAATACCCGCACTGCGCTCGCGGATTTTTCAGCAACTTTTTACGGCCATCCGGCACGCAAGTTAAAACTCGCCGCGGTCACAGGCACAAATGGTAAAACCACGACGACATTTCTCATCAAACACATCTGCGAAAACGCCGGATTACGTTGCGGATTAATCGGAACTGTTCGGTACGAGATCGGCGAAAGGATTCTGCCAGCCATTCGCACCACACCTGAATCACTCGATTTACAAGAGCTCCTGGCCCAGATCGCCAATGCAGGGTGCAAAGCGGCAGCGATGGAAGTCTCTTCGCACGCGCTGGCCCAGGGGCGCACACGCGGTATCGAATGGAACGTCGCCGTCTTCACGAATTTGACTCAGGACCATCTCGATTTTCACGGCACGATGGAAAACTACTTTGCAGCCAAGGCCAAGCTCTTCACTGAACTCGACGGCCAAAAACAAAAAACCAAACCGGTGGCGATTGTGAACGTCGACGACCGTTACGGTCAGCAGTTGCTCGGCAGGCTCGACAAAAACGTGGCTGTTATCACCTGTGGGATGGGAGCGCGCGCTGATTTTCGCGCTTCAAACTATCGCGCCGAATTCACCGGAACATCGTATCAATTGGACGCGCGCGGTAAGAGTTACCTCGTTCGTCTTCCTTTAATTGGCCGCTTCAACGTCGCTAATTCCATCGCGGCGCTCGCTGCCGCGGAGATGTTGGGGATCAACCTGCGAAGCGCAGTCCTGAATCTTGGGAAAGCGCCGCAAGTCCCGGGACGCCTGGAACTGGTTCCTGCCAAACGACAATTTCAAGTGTTCGTGGATTACGCACACACTCCTGACGCGCTCGCCAACGTTTTGAAGACACTGCGCGAACTCCAACCGAATAGGTTGATTACGGTTTTTGGTTGTGGCGGCGATCGCGACCGGCAAAAACGGCCTCTAATGGCCGAGATGGCTGACCGTCTCGCCGATTACTCCATCATCACTTCTGACAACCCACGAAAGGAAGACCCAAGCGCGATAATCGACGAAACTGAAAAAGGCTTTCGATCGAAGCATTACGAAAAAATTGTCGATCGCACCGAGGCGATTAATCGCGCCGTTGCGCTCGCCGGTCCACGCGACATTGTATTGGTCGCAGGCAAAGGGCACGAAAATTATCAGGAGTTCGCAGATTACACCATCCCATTCGATGACATCCAGGTCGCACGCCGCGCGATCGAAGATCATCCCGTGGAGCTATAGTTATGAATCCGCTGACGGTCTCTCAAATCGCACAGTTCGCTGGAGCGTCGCTGTCATCCGGTGACGGGACTGTCGTAGTCAATAAGGTCAGTACCGATTCGCGCACGATTAAGCCGGGCGAATTGTTCGTCGCATTGCGCGGTGAGAATTTTGAAGGCCATGATTTTATCGAAGCGAGTGCGAAAGCTGGCGCTACAGGAGCCCTCGTTGATCTCAATTGGGCGGGCAACGTTCCGAACAATTTCGTACTTCTGCGGGCAAGCGATACGCTGCAGGCCTATCAAATGCTAGCAGCCAATTACCGGCAGTCGCTCGCGCTGAAAGTCGTTGCGATCACCGGCAGCAATGGCAAGACGAGCACAAAGGATTTCGCTGCGTCGGTGCTCGCACGAAAATTTCGGGTCACCAAAACCGAAGGGAACTTCAACAACCACGTCGGCCTGCCACGCACAATTCTGGAAGCGACTTCCGAGGATGAAGTTGGCGTCTGGGAGATCGGGATGAATCATCCCGGCGAAATCGCGGCGCTTTCGAAGATCGCCGCGCCCGATGCGGCGATCATCACGAACATCGGTGTGGCACACATCGAGTTCATGGGTTCCCGGGAAGCAATCGCCACGGAAAAAGGCGCGTTGGCTGAAGCGGTCGAGCCGCAAGGAACAGTGATTCTGAATGCCGACGATCCATTCACTGAAGCGATCGCTGCGCGCACCCGCGCAAAAGTTGTTTTCGCCGGAACGACAGGCGGAGCTGTGCGGGCGATTGAAATTCGCCAGAGTGCCGAGGGCTCAGAGTTCACAATCGTCGAGAGCGCGCATCGTTGCCGCGCGCAACTTCCCGTGGCGGGTTCGCACATGGTGCAGAATGCATTGCTGGCCGTCGCCGCTGGGCGGGCATTTGGACTGTCCATTGAGGAATGTGCCGCGGGCCTCGCCGCAGCCCCGCTCACGAAAGCGCGCTTGCAAATCAAAGAGATCGGTGGCGTGCAATTTCTCGACGACAGCTACAATGCCAACCCCGACTCGATGAAAGCGGCGTTGCGCACGTTGGTCGAGCTCGACACCGAGGGAAAGCGCATCGCGGTATTGGGAGAAATGCGGGAACTCGGCATCGAATCAGAACGCGGGCACCGGGAGATTGGTGAGACCGCAGCGACGCTCGGGGTGGATCAACTGATCACGATTGGCGACGCGGCCGAACTGATTGCGGAAGGCGCACGCACCGCCGGCTTGGACAAGGTTTTGTCCGCACGATCGACGAGCGAAGCTGCTAGGTTGTTAGGCGAAATTGCCGAGCCGGGGGATCTCGTCCTGATCAAGGGAAGTCGCGCCGCGCGCACCGAGGAAGTAATCGAGCAATTCGGCAGTCAAAATTCGGTATTCGTGACTTCGCCATGATGTACTACCTCCATCATCTGAGCGGGCACTTCATCGGGTTCAATGTTTTTCTTTACGTCACCTTCCGGGCCATTGCTGCGGCGGTCACCGCATTTTTGACCACCCTGATTTTTGGAAATTTCATTATCGCAAAGCTGCGGGCACTGAAAGTCGAACAACCGATTAGAGGGGCGGCAGAAGTCCACCGGCTTGCCGAACTGCAAGGGGTGAAGCAAGGCACACCGACCATGGGCGGCGTGCTGGTGATTGCCGCCGTCTTTGTGTCGAGCATCCTCTGGGCGCGTCTCGACAACAAGTTCGTCTGGCTCGCGTTATGCAGCATGGTTTACCTCGGCGGGCTCGGATTCGCCGATGATTATCTGAAAGTCACGAAGAAGAAATCCGAAGGGATTCCCGGACGGATTAAACTCGCTTTTCAAATTATTCTCGCGGCGGTTATCACCGGCATCTTTCTCACCGATCCATTGCTGGAAGTGCAGGCTCGTACGCTCTACGTGCCTTTCTTCAAAACGCCGGTGATTGCGAATATGAGCTGGTTCACTTTCGTGTTTTTTCTGTTGGTAATCGTCGGCACATCGAACGCGGTGAATCTCACTGACGGGCTGGATGGTTTGGCGACTGGTTGCACCATCACCGTGGCATTTGCGTATGCCTTGCTCTGTTATGCGGCCGGCAATTTCCGCGTGGCGGAATACTTGCAGGTGCCGTTTTATCCGTTCGCCGGCGAACTGACCGTTGTCTGCTCAGCGCTTATCGGCGCGGGGCTGGGCTTTCTCTGGTTCAACTGTTATCCAGCCAAGGTTTTCATGGGCGACACCGGCTCGCTGGCCATCGGCGGGATGATTGGGGTGGTAGCCATCTGTTGCAAGCAGGAGCTGCTTCTGGCCGTGGTGGGTGGCGTTTTCGTGATCGAAGCCGTCTCAGTGATTGTGCAGGTGCTGAGCTTCAAACTCACCGGCAAGCGGTTTTTCGTCATGTCTCCGCTTCATCATCACTTCGAGTTAACCGGCTGGAAGGAAACGACCGTCATCGTTCGCTTCTGGATTCTATCGATCATTTTCGCCTTGCTCGGGCTCGCCACCCTCAAACTGCGATGAACAACGGCCGCTACAAAAACCAAAACGTAGCTGTGCTTGGAGCAGGGCTAAGCGGGAGCGCCGCGGCGTTGCTGCTCGCGTCGCAGGGAGCACAGGTCACAGTGCTCGACAGCGCCGGCGAAAATAATTTGCTGAAATCCACACTGGATAATCTGCGGGAACATGGCGTGCGTGTCCTTTGTGGATCTGAGGCGGAGCGGGACTCATCTGTGTACGACTGGATGGTTCTCAGTCCGGGCATCGACCCAATTTCTCCGTTGGCGCGCAATTTTTCCTCGCGCGGTATTGAAACGATCAGTGAGCTCGAGCTGGGTTGGCGCTCCTGCGAAATGCCAGTCATCGCGGTAACAGGCACGAACGGAAAAACCACAACGACAGAATTATTGGCGCAAATGTTGAACGCCTGCGGTCAGCGAACGATCGCTTGCGGCAATATCGGCAGACCACTTTCAGAGGTCGCGCGTGAAAACCAGCCTTTGGACGTGCTGACGGTTGAAGTGAGCTCGTTCCAACTGGAAGCAATCCGCGCATTTCGTCCGTCGATCAGCCTCTGGCTCAACTTCGCTCCCGACCACTTGGATCGTTATCGCTCCGTCGCTGAATATCGCGCGGCCAAGCTGCGCATTTTCGAAAATCAAACTGAGCAGGATGTCGCAGTCGTCAACGCCGCGGAAGCGCTTCCGGCAATTCGACCATCCCGGATTACTTTCAGCGCTTATTCCAATCGCGCAGATTTCCGGTTAGCCGACGGCGCAATTGTTTATGAAAATCAGCCCGTCCTGCGCCTGGTTGATACCAAGCTGCCGGGGCTGCATAACATCGAGAACCTGATGGCGACACTCGCTGTCGGCGTTGTCCGCGGATTGTCGTTCGCCCAGATGGTGCCGGCGGTTAGAGATTACGAGCCGCGCCCGCATCGCTGCGAATTTGTGCGCGAACTCGCTGGCGTCGAATACGTCAACGACTCCAAGGCAACCAATCTGGACGCGGTCGAGAAAGCCTTGGCCGCACAGACCAAACCGGTAGTCCTCATCGCCGGCGGCAAAGAGAAAGGATTCACGTTCGATCCGTTGCGGTCTCTGGTGGAAGACAAAGTAAAATCAGCAGTCCTGATCGGCGAGATGGCTGGGAGTATCAGACGTTCATGGGATGGCGCGGTCAAATCCGAAATTGCAACGTCACTCGCCGACGCGGTCGAGCGTGCGCGCAGTCTCGCCAGTGCAGGTGACGTGATCCTGTTCTCTCCCGGCACATCATCGTTCGACATGTTCAAAAGCTACGCCGATCGGGGCGATCAATTTCGCAAACTGGTGCAAACGCTCCCGCAATGAAACGGATTAAAATCCCGCGCCTTTTCAAGGCTAAGAAACTATCGGCAGCGACGGCACGCCGCGCGTCAGCTGCGTCCGCGGGGATGGAGTTCGAAGGCATTCCGGAGCCAAACATGAAGTTGTCGAGGGCGTTACTGATTGTTTTGCTTCTACACGTAGTTGCGGTGTCGGGAATCATTGCATTCAACGCCATTAAGACGCGTGAGCGTGCATTCGTGCCGCAGGCGTCGATCGAAACTGAAAACAAACCCGTTTACGCCGCGCAAACCGCAAATCACACGACTTCCGAAAAGGCTCGAGCCGCTGTGGCGCAAAAAGAAAACGATCGCCCACATGATCCGAAACCTTCTCATTCACCTGCGAAGGACGAACAGGCGAAGACGCCTTCGTCTTCAGGAAAGACTTACGTTGTTAAGAAGGGCGATAATCCAGTCGGAATCGCAAAAAAATTGAAAGTCTCCTACAACGATTTGATCGCGCTCAATCACATTGACGACCCACGCAAATTGAAAATCGGGCAAAAGCTTCTGGTCCCCGAAGCCGCAAAGCCGAAGAGCTCGAGCTCTAAAGCGACGGATAAAAAGAAAAAACAAAATGAAATCAGTAGCGAGAAAAGCGATGCGAAAACGCACCGCACTCCCAAAGCGCTTCGCGCAAAATCTACGGACACGCGTGCTTCATTTCGCGCAAGCTTTTGGAGTGCGCACGCATCCTCGCGTCGCTTTCATGCCATGACACCCCATGCGTCGTAAAAGCGCCTACATACTTTTTTTAGCAGTGCTGGGATTGCTCGTCATCGGCATCGTGATGCTCTTCAGCACGAGTGCGTACGCACGCGATAGCCATGGAGACGTTTATTTTTTCATTAAACGCCAGGCGATTTGGATTGGGATTGGACTGGTCGCGTGCATTTTTGCGGCGCTCGTGAATTATCAATTCTGGCAAAAAACGTGGTGGCTTTGGTTCGCGGTGGCGCTGGCCGCCCTGGCGCTTTGCTACATCCCGCACATCGGAATGCGCATCAACGGCTCGCGCCGCTGGGTCGGCTACGGCCCGATCACCTTTCAGCCATCGGAACTTGCAAAAATCGCGACGATCTTTTTTCTCGCCGCCTGGTTTGCGCGACGTGAAAAACCGGATGGCAACGTGTTGTCGGGATTCATTATTCCGCTTGCAGTTATCAGCGCGCCGGTCGCGCTTGTCCTCGGGGAAGTCGATCTGGGAACTACAGCCTTAATCGGAACAATGGCATTCGTTGTGATGTTCATTGCCGGCACTAATCCTCTATTGCTCGGGGGCGTCGCTGTGGCGGGATTAGGCGGATTACTGATCGTTGCGACGCAAATCTCCGAGCGCATGGGGCGACTCTCCGCGTTTCTTCATCCGCAAAACTACAAGGACGATGCCGGCTTGCAGCAAATGCAGGCCTTGATCGCCTGGGGCAGCGGCGGGATGGACGGGCTTGGGCTGGGTAATGGTCGGCAGAAGATGCTGTATCTGCCGTATGCACATACGGATTTTATTTTTCCGATCATCGGCGAAGAACTTGGCCTGCGGTTCAGTCTTCTGGTGGTTTTTTTGTTCGTTGTGATAATTGTTTGCGGCATCATGATTGCGCTGCACGCTCGTGATCGTTTTGGCCTACTGCTCGGCGGCGGAATTGTTTCGCTCCTCGCTCTGCAGGCGGCGGTCAACATCGGCGTGACGACGTCGCTTCTGCCTAACAAGGGGCTCCCGCTGCCCTTTATCAGCTATGGAGGTTCCAACCTTGCTGCGTGCATGTTTGGCATCGGCGTATTGGTAAACATTTATCGCCAGGGCATTCTCGAGCCGCCCCCGGCGAAACGCGCCACGATGAACGCAAAATTAGCGCTGCGAATTTAATTAACCCGTAACTCAAATTAGCCCAAATGAACGCTGTAATCGCATGCGGAGGAACCGGTGGACATCTTTTTCCGGGTATTGCTGTGGCGGAAGTGCTGCAAAATCGCGGACACGCAGTGATGCTGTTGGTTTCCGAAAAAGACATCGACGCAGTGGCGCTTTCCGGCCGGACGAACTTCCAAGTCGAAAAATTACCGACTGTAGGGTTGCCTTCGCCATTTTCGCCGGCGCTTTTTGGGTTCAGTCGCCGCTTTGTGGAAAGCTTGTCACTTTGCCGGTCTATCTATCGCAAATTCAATCCGCACGCCGTTCTGGGCATGGGCGGGTTCACTTCCACCGCGCCAGTGTTGGCCGCGCGATTTCGCGGAATAGCCACGTTTATTCACGAATCGAACGCCGTCCCTGGAAAAGCAAACCGTTGGACCGCGCGGGTGGTGAATACCGTCATGCTGGGTTTCAAGGAATGCGCACCATTTTTTCCGAAAACGCATACCGAAGTGACTGGCACACCGGTTCGCACCGAACTGGTGCGTCTGGACCGCGCAGATTCGCGGCGGAAACTCGGATTGCGAGAGGACATACCCACACTGCTGGTGATGGGCGGCAGCCAGGGCGCCAGCGGAATCAACCAGGCGCTAATCAAAGCGCTGCCGTTTTTGCAAGGTGTGCCGCTCCAGGTGATCCACCTGTCCGGGGCGCGGGACGAACGCCTCGTTGCAGACAACTATCGCCGGGAAAACGTCCCTGCTTACATCGGTGCGTTTCATCATCAGATGGAGGAAGTTTACAGCGCCGCTGATCTTGTCGTTGCGCGAGCGGGCGCGGCCAGCCTGGCGGAGTTCGCCGGCTTTTCGCTGCCCGGCATCCTGATTCCATTTCCGTACGCCGCGGATGATCACCAAACACGCAATGCAGAGATCTATGCTCGCGCTGATGCGGCAATTCTTCTGGAGCAGGCGGATCTCTCTGGTGAATTGCTCGCGCGCAACATCCGCGAGCTGGTGGAAAACCCGCAACGGCTGCAGCAAATGGCAGCGAATTGTGCGCGTCTCGCGCCGAATGATGCAGCTGGTCGCGTGGCTAGCGCGATTGAAAAATATACGACTCATGAAGCTCACGTCTGAAGCAACTGCCGCGCGCGCCGATTCTCCGCGCAAACAATTTCGGCGTCGTGATCCATTGCCAGACCTGTCGCGATTTCTGACCGCCGAACAGCATCGGATTCACCTTGTTGGTGTTGCGGGAAGCGGTATGAGCGGTCTTGCCGGGCTTCTGATCGAGCTAGGACACGCAGTGAGCGGCTCCGACAAGGTTACAACGACCGAGACCGAGCGACTGCAACGGCTCGGTCTGCGCTTTCATGAACAGCATCTCGCCGAGCATGCTGACGCCGCGGAGCTTGTTGTGTTTTCCTCCGCAATTAAGGACGACAATCCAATTCTCCTCACTGCGCGTAGTTGCGGAAAGTCGCTGTTCCGTCGCGCGGAAGCCGTCGCTGCAATCATGCAGGCCAAGCGCGGCATTGTGATCGCCGGAATGCATGGCAAAACAACCACTTCTGCAATGACAGCATATGTGCTTCGTGAAGGCGGACTGCATCCGTCGCACTATGTGGGCGCTGAAATTCCAATTCTCGGAACGAACGCGTATTGGGATCACCGCGGCAAGTATTTCGTTGCCGAAGGTGACGAAAGCGACGGCACGTTGCGCTGCTTTTATCCCGAGCACGCAGTCATTCTAAACATCGAGGAAGAACACCTCGATTTCTATCCCGACCTCGCGGCCATCGAAAAAGTCTTTGCGCAACTGATCGATCAAACCAGCGGAAGCGTTCTCTACAACATTGATGATCCGAACACCGCGCGATTGTGCGGCAATCGCAAACGCGCAGTCTCATACGGATTTTCCGAGCAGGCGGATTACCGTGGAGCCGACGTCGAACTGCGGAATTTTGGTTCATCCTTTTTAGTTGTTCGCCGCGGCGAGAAACTCGGGCAAGCAACTCTCAATGTTCCCGGAGAACACAACGTGCATAACGCGCTTGGAGTAATCGCACTGGCTTCCGAGCTTTCTATTCCGTTCGACAAGATCACGGCATCGCTTCGGAAATTCGAGCACGCGCGCCGCCGGTTCGAGATCAAATACGCGAGCGACAGGTTTCTGCTCGTCGACGATTATGCTCATCATCCGACGGAAATTCGTGCCACACTTCGCGCAGCGAAATCGATAGGACGGCGGCGTCTCGTCACGATGTTTCAGCCGCACCGTTTTTCACGAACAAAAGCGCTGTGCCGCGAATTTGGCAGCGCCTTCGACGATGCGGACCGGGTTATGATCACGGATGTGTATCCTGCCAGCGAGCCCCCGATTCCCGGAATCACAGGTCAGACTATCGTCGATGAAATCGTGCGACACGCACACCGCGGAGTCACTTATCAGGCACGTCTGCAGTCGGTGCATCGTGACGTGGGAAACATGCTGGAGGCCGGCGATCTTGTTTTAAGTCTCGGCGCCGGCAACATCCACGAACAATTGGAGATCCTCGCCGCCGATCTCGTCATCGCCGAGAAACTAAAGGCTATTGTGGGCGAAGAGGGTGAGGTCCGCCTTCACGAGCCGTTGTCGAATCATACGACGCTGCGCGTTGGCGGTCCCGCGCAGTTTTGGATCGAACCGCGCACCGAACAGAGCTTCGCGGAACTAATTCGCTTTTGCCACGATGAACATCTGCCGCTGTTCATTATGGGGCGAGGTTCGAATCTTCTCGTTCGGGATGGCGGCATTCGTGGAGTGGTCGTTCATCCGCGGGGCGGCGATTTCGAGAAAATCGAGGTGAACGGGTGCGAGATCACGGCAGGCGCAGGCGTAAAGTTGAGACAGGTAGCTTACGCCGCGCGTGCGGCAAATGTTGGCGGACTCGAATGGATGGAGGGAATTCCAGGCACAGTCGGAGGAGGATTGCGCATGAATGCCGGCGCGATGGGCGCGCAAACTTTCGAGCACGTAACGCGCATTCGTTATCTTGATGCCGACGGAAACACGCACGTGAAGAATCGCAATGAGTTGGAAGTTTTTTATCGGCGGTTCCCATTGCTCGAAAAAAACTTTGCAGTTTCTGCAACGTTCCGCGGGCAACCTGCCGAGCGCGCAGAAATCGATGCACGTTTGCGCGAATCGCAGGAGAAACGGCGCACGACGCAGCCGGTCGCCAAAAGCGCAGGCTGCATTTTCAAAAATCCTACCACCATTCCAGCGGGCAAATTGGTCGACGAACTAGGGCTGAAGAACTCGCGCGTCGGAAATGCGCGCGTGTCGCGGGTACACGGCAACTTTATCGTGAACGATGGCAATGCAACGGCATCGGAAGTTCTTGAGTTGATTGATGACATCAAGAGAGTCGCGAGGAAAAAGCGGGGAATCGAGTTGGAGACCGAAGTGGAAATCGTGGGAGAACCGGAATGACAACACACGAGGAGTTACCAAAGAAAATTGCTGTGCTCATGGGAGGGCCGGGATCGGAGCGAGAGGTTTCGCTTGCGACCGGGCGAGGTGTGGCGAAAGCGCTTCGGTCGTTAGGCGTTGAAGTGGTGGAAATCGATGTGCGCGACGAAAACTTCCAACTGCCGAACGATGTCGATCTGGCGTTTAATACGATCCACGGAACCTTTGGCGAAGATGGCCACCTTCAGAAAATTCTTGAGGGCCGCGGCGTCGCTTATACCGGCGAAGATGCCGTTGGCAGCGAGATCGCCTTCGACAAGATTCGCACCAAAGAAAAATTTCAGGAACATGACGTAACGACACCACCATGGGAAGTGATCCACGCCGGACAGCGTCCGACGATTCCATTGCCGATTGTCGTCAAGGCGCCACGACAAGGCTCAACCGTGGGCGTTGTCATTGTGAAGAACGAACGCGACCTCGAAGCCGCGATCGGGGAAGCGGCGAAGTATGGTCGCGAATTATTGATAGAAAAATTTGTAGCTGGCCGGGAACTGACGATAGGCATTCTCGGTGATCAGGCTCTGCCCATTCTCGAAATAATTCCCAAGGGCGGGTTTTACGATTTCAACAACAAGTATCCGTTTCTCAACCCGCAAGGCGGCGGCGGAGCGGAGCACGTTTGTCCGGCAAAAGTCGACGCGGGAAAAACAAAAGAAATCCAGGAACTGGCGCTCCGCGCGTTTCGCTCAGCCGGTCTGCAGGTGTACGCGCGTGTGGACGCAATTCTATCCGACAACGGACAGCCGTACATTTTAGAGATCAACACGATTCCCGGCATGACCGAGGCTAGCCTGCTGCCCGAGGCGGCTGCAGCAGCGGGTATTGGTTACCCTGATCTTTGCGCGCGGATCATTGCGCTTTCGCGCCTTCGCCAAAGCTCGAGCGGGCAGGCGCGGGCCGGAACAGAAGGCAAACGATGAGTTTTCGCGAAAGAACTTCCCGAACGCGCAATCGGCGACTGTCCAATGTGCGGCAACGTCGACAGCAACACCTGCTCGATGTAAAAGTCCGTTCCCGCAGGGCAACCCAGCACCGTATTCGCAGCGCGATGGGAGTGCTTTGGAAGTTGGCTTTGTTCGTGATTTTGTGCGTAGCCGGCTACGCAGGTGCGCGCGCAGCTGTAAAACGCCTTGTCTTCGAGAATCCAGATTATCACGTTCAAACAATTGAATTGCAGACCGACGGCACGCTCCAGCGGGAGCAGGTGCTAAAGGCAGCCGATCTGCACGAAGGCGCAAATATCTTCAGCGTGAACCTGGCAAGCGTGCGCGATCGCATACAGCAGCTTCCGCAAGCTGACGAAGTCGAGGTCGTGCGAAAATTACCCAGCGAAATCGACATTCGCATTGTGGAACGAAAACCGGTCGCCTGGATCACCAGCGAAACGGAAATTAACGATCCATTTGCGTCGGATGCCGCCTTTTTAGTAGGCGCCCGGGGGGTTTTAATGAAACAAAAAAAATTGTTGCCCGAATATCTGGGACTGCCGCTGATCGTAGGATGCTCGAGCGAACCGCTCGAAGCGGGGAAAATTGTCGAATCGCCAGAAGTAAAGATAGCGCTCGACTTGCTTCGTCTCACCGAGAGCACTTTTTTGCAAATGCGGTTTCAGATTCGCGAGATCGATATTTCGAAAAGCTATTGCCTCCTGGTGACCGACAAAAATCGCAGTCGCGTCATGTTTGGTTTGAACGATCTCGAAGGGCAACTGCGGCGACTGCAGGTCTTCCTTGATTACTGTGATAACACCAAACAGGAGCTGGAAACGTTGAACCTCGTCGCGCAACGCAATATTCCCGTAACGTTCACCAGTCCGGCGTCGGATGTAATCAACGACACACTGGAACCGGCTGTCGAGCCGCGGATCATGAAAGCGATCCCGGTGCACGCGCAGGAAAACCGGACTCACCAGGATTCCGCCAAACAAGCAACTGGATCCTCAGTGTCAAAATCACGTACTGCTTCTGCGCCTCCTCCCAAGGCAATTCGTAACCAACAAAAGAAAGCCGAATAACAAATGCGGAACAATAGTTTGATGGTCGGTCTCGAGGTTGGGACGTCCAAGATCTGCGTGGTCGTCGGAGAAAGCCGACCTGATGGAACGCTTAAAATCCTGGGTGTAGGCCAGGCGCCATCGCGCGGCGTACGTAAGGGCGAGATTGTTGATTTTGAAACGGCAATGAAATGCGCGCACGAAGCAGTTGTCGATGCCGAACAGAAAAGCGACGTGATGATTAAGAGTGTTTACGTCGCTATCGCCGGCTCGCACTTGCAGAGTTTTAACAATCGCGGATGCGTCATGCTGCCAGAAGACCGCGACGAAATTGATGAGCAGGATGTGGCGGACGTAAAAATTAACGCGCGCGAAGTGAGCATTCCTGCCCAAAACGCGTTCCTGCATTCTATCATTCAACATTATCAGGTCGATGGACAACAGGGCGTGCTAAACCCAGCCGGCATGTTCGGGCAAAAACTGGAAGCCGATTTCCACATTATTCACGGCGTGCGCACACGGATTCAAAACACCATTCGATGCGTGAAAGAACTGCCACTGGATGTGGATGATGTGGTTTTTAGCGGTCTGGCTTCGGCGCAGGTTGTGCTGACTCAACAGGAAAAGGATCTCGGTGCGCTGGTGATCGATATCGGCGGAGGAACGACTGATTACGTGTTGTACTCTGAAGGTGCGGTGCGACAAAGCGGTTGTCTCGCTGTCGGCGGCGACCACATCACCAATGATATCTCCATGGGTCTGCGCATCCCGATGGCGCGCGCGGAGAAATTAAAAATCGAAGAGGGCGGCTGCGTTCTCGGAAATTGCTTGCCGGGCGAAATGATTTTGCTGAAGGACGATTCCGGGTTTGCAGGAAAAGAAATCGAGCGCGAAACGCTGAACACCATCATTCATCTGCGCGTCCGCGAAGCGTTTGAGTTGCTCAAACGCAGACTCGACGAGGAACCGTATCTCGGCTATCTGGGCGCCGGCATTTTCATCACCGGCGGCTGCAGTCTTCTGAGCGGAATCGATCATCTGGCGTCGGAGATTTTCGAAATACCGGCCAACCTGACGCACGCGCAGGCAGCTTGGGGTGTGACATCCGCGGTAGAAAATCCCCAGTTCTCTACTGCGATTGGCTTGGTCAAGTTCGCGCAAGTGATGCACACCGACCGACCGGCACGAGGACTTGGCCGGTTTATTGGAAGAATTTTCACCGGAAAACGATGAGAACAAAAACAAGTTCGGGTGTAGCGCGACCGCCGAGGCGCGCTGCAAACCCTCGATCCCGGACGGCCCGGAGGTCCGTCCCTACCCTATGATTCAGCTTAACAAAAACTACAGTCTTCCAGAACGTTTGGCAGAGTTTATTCCGATCAAAATCGTTAGCGTGGGTGGAGCGGGTTTAAACGCGCTCGACCGCATCGTGCTTGACGGATTGGAGAGAGCCGATGTGGTCGCCATCAATACTGATGTAAACTCACTGACGAGTTCAGTTGCGACGCGCAAAGTGCAGCTGGGTCGTAGTGTCTCACGTGGTTTGGGTGCGGGCGGCGACCCGGATGTCGGCTATCAAGCAGCCTTGGAATCG
>DATDAJ010000243.1:0-2787 GCA_036525475.1 Candidatus Udaeobacter sp. | reverse complement strand
TCACCGGAAAACGATGAAGAGGAAGTACTCAAACGACAACACCCAACAACGCAGTTGTCATCCTGAGCGAAGGATCTCTGGCTTGTTCCGGTTACTAACACGCAAATCAAGAGATGTTTCGCTTCGCTCAACATGACACTATCCAAATTGGTGACCAAATATGATTCAGCTTAACAAAAACTACAGTCTTCCAGAACGTTTGGCAGAGTTTATTCCGATCAAAATCGTCAGCGTGGGTGGAGCGGGTTTAAACGCGCTCGACCGCATCGTGCTTGACGGATTGGAGAGAGCCGATGTTGTCGCCATCAATACTGATGTCAACTCACTGACGAGTTCAGTTGCGACGCGCAAAGTGCAGCTGGGTCGTAGTGTCTCACGTGGTTTGGGTGCGGGCGGCGACCCGGATGTCGGCTATCAAGCAGCCTTGGAATCGGCCGACGAGATTCGCGAAGCCCTGGCTGATGCGAGTGTAATTTTCATTTGTGCAGGACTCGGTGGAGGCACGGGGTCGGGAGCCGCGCCGTATATTGCACAAGCAGCCCGTGAAGCCGGAGCGCTGGTCATTGCTTTTGCGACTCTTCCATTTGGATTTGAAGGCAAACGCCGCAATGTGCAGGCGCGCGAGGCACTGGCGCGGCTTAGCGAGTTTGCCCATGCGGTAGTCTGTTTCGAGAATGATCGAATGGGCGATCTGAGTCCGCCGCAGGCGGGAATTCATCAAGCGTTCGCAATGGCGGATATCACCATCAGCCAAAGCGTGCGATCGATTGTGAACCTGATTCAGCAGCCGGGACTCATACGTATCGGCTTCGATGATTTGCTCGCAGCTTTGAACACACGCAACAGCCGTTGCCTGTTTGGCTACGGCGAATCCGATTCGGACAATCGCGCACATGAAGCCCTCACGCAGGCGCTCAAGAATCCCTTGATGGATCGTGGACGAATGCTGGCAGACGCAATGTACGTGCTCGTACAGGTAGCTGGAGGCCCCGGCATGACTCTGTCCGAAGTCGAAATCCTGATGCAGGAACTCGGACGTCACGTCAGCGACCAAACGCAAATCCTCTTCGGTGTAGCCGTGGACGCACGGCTGGGAGACCGGTTGAGCGTCACCGTCATCAGCTCGCTTTCGGCAGAAGACGAAACAGATTTGCTGCAAGCGCCTCCCGCGGCGAGCAGTGCCGCCGCAGTGTCTCCAGTTCGAGAACAATACGAACCCGCAGGACCGGAATCTGAAATTCAGTCTAAAGAATCGACGGTCGAAGTGCCATCTCTCGAGGAAACGATTCCATTCGAAGAACCTGTCGCGGCTGAAGTGACACCAATCGCAACATCCCTCCCCACCGAACCGCCCGCTGTATCGGCTCGTAACGGCGAGCCCGAGCCCGCCATGAGCACGCCTCAGGAGAAATCAGTCCCATGGAAGGAAGAGAAAGCGGCCGCTGAAAAATCAGCGACGCCGGCTAAGCAGGAAGTCCTGCAATTTGAACCCGTGACACGCGGTCGTTTTGAAAAAAGCGAACCGACAATCATCGAAGGCGAAGACCTCGATGTGCCGACGTACCTCCGCAAACATATCAAGGTAAAGTGACGCGTCGCAGCGGTTGAAACGTTAAATCCTTAAACCGTAACTTCGGATCCGCATTTCCACGGTTCAACAGTTCAACCATTTAACGAATGACCTCGGCTTTGCCTACTTCTTCATCAGTTCCAGCACGGCCGTCGTCATTGCGATAACGCCCGTGCGAATGGTCGGCTCGGGAACGGGCGCAAATTTGCTGGAATGCAGACTCGGCAGCGGTGTTTCGGTCTTTTTGCTTTCGGCGATTTTTTCCGGCGCCACCGCGCCGACGTGAAAATTAACCGCGGGAATGGAATGGTCTGGCAAGCTGTATTCGGAAAAATCTTCGCCGCCCATTGTCGGATCTACAATCTCCACATTTTCTGTGCCTAACGACTTTTTCCAGACAGCAACGAGCCGTTTGGTTAGTTCCGGATTGTTGTAAGTCGCAGGCGTGAATTCGCCTTTTAAAACATTTACGACCGGTGCGCGTTCGGGCGGTACGCCGCCTGCCATGGCGATCCCTTTTGCGATACGATCAATTGCAGCCAGCACGCGCTCACGCACATCAGGCTTATACGTGCGCACCGTTAACTGCATTTTCACCTCATCTGGAATGATGTTGTGCTTTGTGCCTCCATGAATCGAGCCGATGGTGATGACAATCGGATTGAGCGGATTATTTTCACGCGAGGCAATCGTTTGCCACGCGTTGATCATCTCCGCCGCAAGCACGATGGGGTCCTTGGTAGTATACGGGTATGCGCCGTGCCCGCCGACGCCCCGCACGGTCACATCAACTGAATCGACGTTCGCATATGTGTAACCTTCCGTGACCCCGATGTGGCCGGTTTGCATGTCTGCCTTGTCATGAAATCCAAGGGCGAAATCCGGTTTACCGAATTGTTCGTAAAGACCAGCCTTGAGTAATGCCCGGGCGCCGCTGCCAGTTTCCTCTGCCGGTTGTGCGACAAAGATGATCGTGCCATGCCATTGATCCTTCAGTTTCGCCAGCGAGCGCGCTACGCCGATAAACATGGATATATGTGCGTCATGCCCGCACGCATGCATGACGGACACGTCTTTGCCTTCAGCGTTCTTCACCACGACCTTGCTGGCGTACGGCAGGCCGGTTTCCTCTCCAACAGACAAAGCGTCCATGTCTGTGCGCACCACAACCTTCGGACCGTCCCCGTTTTTCATGATCCCGATTACGCCGTAACATT
>DATDAJ010000242.1:0-3205 GCA_036525475.1 Candidatus Udaeobacter sp. | reverse complement strand
GCGAGGTTTTCATCAGCGGACTTGATCGCAGCGAGCGCCGCCGGCGCTCCCGGTGCGGATTCATGTTGTGTAAGATCCGGTTCGCCTAACCAAAGCACGGAAAGGGCCGGCACACCGTCTTTCCAAAAACAATCGGTCATCGCTTTTGTTGTCCAGGCGTCCTGTTGCAGGTGGCCAGATGGAAAGGGACCAAGCGTTGCAGTAATGGAAGGGATAATCTCCGCCGGGAGCGACTTGCCCGCGAACAGCGTGACGCAATTTTTCGCAGTCCCAACGTCGGCCTGTCGGTCCAGCAAAAGCCCGACAGTTTTTGCAGAAGCAATTACCGTGCGCCCTCCTGCGTGCTGGACTAGCTCGGCAATCGTTGGAACCAAAATGTATTTCCCACCGGACACTTCATCCCCTTTCTTCACTACTGCCGGCAGCTCGACGTCAATTGAGTGGTGAGGATCGATGTCCGGCCGATAGACATGGTTCGCAATGATACCGCTCTTGCCGGGATAAGTTCCGGTCACTATGGCCGTGCCATTTACCATAGTGGCACTCGGATATACCGCATGATGGTTTCGAAAAGTGATGCCTTCGCGCGCGAGCTTCCAAAGCGTCGGAGTATTCTGTTCGGTCACAAAATCCGGACGCATCCCGTCCCACACAACCACCACTACATGACGCTCGGGTTTCGCGGGTACGACCGCTGCGGCAGACGAGCAGACGATTAGAAACAGCAATGAAATTATTCGCCGCATTCGCGAATGATAGAACAAGAAGCGGCGGTCTCCAGTTCGCCGTGCGAACGGGAACGATGTTGAAAGGCGTTGTAGGGCGTCTGTGTCAGACGCCGAACCTTGGCATCAGTTGGCCTGGCGTTTCACAGAAACGACCTACAGAAACCGTGATTATTTCTTGGGTCGTAGCAAAGGGAACAGAATTACGTCGCGGATGGATTCGGCGCCGGTAAGCAACATGGTGAGCCTGTCTATCCCGATTCCAAAGCCACCAGCCGGCGGCATACCGTACTCAAGAGCGAGCAGAAATTCCTCGTCGATGTTTTGCTTCTCTTCGCCCGCCTGTTCGAGCAGACGCTGACGTTGCACAAGCGGGTCATTCAGCTCGCTGTAGCCTGGCGCGATCTCCACACCGTTGATGATCAGTTCAAAAACGTCGACGACCGAGCTGTCTTCCGCGTTTTGTTTGGCCAGCGGTACGAGTTCTTTCGGACAATGCGTGACGAACAGAGGATCCATTGTTTTTTCTTCGATGAGTTTCTCGAACACATGCTGCGTCACCTCGAAGTCCGCGAGCTGCGGCAGAATCTCGAGCTTGAACTCATTCATGGCGCGTCCGCGCCGCTCCTCGGGCGAGAGCTCAAACCAATCCTTGCCCGCGACTTCGCGCATCAAATCGCGGTAACGAACGCGCCGCCACGGCCGTTTCAAATTGATCGTGCGCGTAACATTTCCATTAGCGTCTCGATGCTCGATGGTGAGCGAACCGCAGATTTTCTCGGCGAGATAACAGATCAGTTCTTCGACGAGATTTGCGATCTTCTCGAAATCGGCATAGGCCCAATAGGCTTCCAGCATTGTGAATTCCGGATTGTGCTTCCTGGAGATGCCTTCGTTGCGAAAGTTGCGATTGATTTCGAATACCTTGTTGAAGCCGGCCACCAGCAGACGTTTCAGATAAAGCTCCAGCGCAATGCGCAGATAGAGATCGATGCCAAGTGCGTTGTGGTGTGTTTTGAACGGTTCGGCCGCCGCACCTCCAGCCGTTGCTTGCAAAATTGGCGTCTCCACTTCGACAAAGCCCCGGTCCTCGAAAAAGCGCCGGGTTTCGCGAACGATGGCGATCCGTTTTTCGAACACAGCGCGCGAACGTTCATTGGTGAGAAGATCAAGATAACGCTGTCTGTAACGCGCTTCGATGTCCTGCAGTCCATGCCATTTTTCCGGGAGCGGCCGCAATGCCTTGGCGAGCAACTGGAATGTTTGGACTTTTACTGTCGGTTCGCCGCTTTTGGTGATAAAACATGTCCCTTCGACGCCAATGAAATCGCCTATGTCCAGCAAACGAAAAAGCTCGAACAATTCCGGACCAATCTCCTTTGCGTGAATATAAATTTGAATGCGACCGGTTACGTCACGCAGATCGAGAAAGTGACTTTTGCCCATGTCGCGATGCGCGGTGATGCGGCCGGCGACACGACGCGTTTCACCTTCTTTAAATTGCTCACGCGCCTGCGCGATCGAGTCGCTAAGATCGAAGCCGGTGCCGAACGGTTCGATGCCTTTCGCGCGCAGCACCTCAAGTTTTTTTCGTCTGAGCGCGATCAGCTCGTTTTCGTCTTCCATATTCGGACAGCGAATGTAAGGCGCGACACGTGCTTCGCCACGTCAAATCGTCACTTCAACAAGGAACGAAGGCTTGGGCAGCCTCGAAACATGACGGCTGGGAAGCTGTCACTCCTTGGGCGCTTCGGTTTACTATATTAGGTTTGCCAACAAAACATCTACAATGAGATAGTTTGGACTGGCGCGTCCGCATGAGCTTCCGTCGCGCCGCCATCATTCAAATGACTGCTAACTTGCCGCAAACGAGTTCCAAGCTGGACGGGCCGCTGGTAAAGCAGTTCTCGGTTTTTCTGCCGAACAAAGTGGGGGCGATGCTGGAAATTGTGAAGTTGCTCAGCACACATCACACGCACGTTGTCGCCCTCAGCGTATCGGAATCCACTGACTCAGCGATTGCGCGGATCATCGCGAGCGACCCGCAGGGTGTGGAAAAATTGTTCAGGGAAAACAATGTTGGTTTCGGCGTCAGCCAGGTTGTGGTGGTTGAGATGAAAGAAGTAGCCACGCAACTGGTAAAACTGCTCGCAGCGTTGGTCATGGCGGAAGTGAATGTGCATTTCGCTTACCCGCTGCTGATCCGTCCACGCGGATTTTCCGCGATCGCTCTGCACGTAGATGACACGGATTGCGCCTCCTCCGTGCTTATGGGCGAAGGATTCAAAATGCTGAGCCAGGACGATATCTCACGATAGCCGACGATTAGCGTTCTAACGTTTTAACGTTCCAGCGGTCAAATATCCGGCAGATTGTTGACAGGCTAGCAACAGCGCGGATAACAAGACTGGGTTATTCTCCCCATGCGGACTCTTTTCTCACGGGCTATTCAAATCGATCCAAGCTTTCACGTCGCCCTC
>DATDAJ010000241.1:0-4111 GCA_036525475.1 Candidatus Udaeobacter sp. | reverse complement strand
CGGCCATGCTTGGGCTCCTCCTTTGGGTCGGGGTGCCACCCGGTCATCGCGAGCATCGCGGCGAACCCGACCAAATATGCCAAAACCACAAACCACCCGCCCCTGATCCAGGAGAACGTCGATTTGGCCTCTGGAAAAATACTCGAAATTGCGACGCCTGCGGACGATCCAAACCAGATCATCGAACCGCCAAATCCCACTGCGTAGGCAACGTGCCCCCAATCGTATCCGCCTTGCTTCAGCGCCAGTGCGGTCAGCGGAATGTTGTCGAACACTGCGGATACGAAGCCGAGCCCGAGCGTGGTCTCCGGGGAGGGATTGGGCAAACGTTCCACCGGCATCATTGAGGCGATTAAGACCAGCGAGAGCAGAAAGATCGAACTCCTCAGAGTTCGTGGCAGCACTTCCCAGTCAGGACGGCGCATCCCGATGGAGATCACGATCGCCGTCCAGACTGCGACGCCGATAAATGGAAAACTGCCGGAATGCTTTGGAAATTTTGTGTTCACCGTAATGTTTGCGGCAACGGCTACGACGAGGATCAGCGCCACAATACCGATCCGAATCCAATCGATGTGAGCGCGTTCGTGAGCCCGTTTCAGGATAGGCGAGTGCCGATGCTGCTTGATCGCTGCGGGAATTCCGAAAACAAGCAGCGCTACGGTTGCGGCTGTAATTGCTTCAAACACCTGGCTCGGCGCGACGCCTGCGATCCACATCATCGTCGTTGTCGTGTCGCCCAGTACGCTCCAGGAACCACCGGCATTCGAAGCGGCCACGATCGCCGCCAAATAACCGATGTGCACTTTGCCGCGAAAAAGTTGATGCGCCATCGCGCCGCCGATCAGCGCCGCGGCGATATTGTCGAGAAAACTCGACAGAACCCAGACCATCACCAGCAAAACGAACCCGCCTTTCCAGTCGTGAGGAAGAAATTTTGGCAGTACCAATGGCAGCTGGCTTTTTTCGAAATGCTGGGACAACAGCGCAAACCCCAGCAGAAGACATAGCAGGTTGACGAGAATCACCCACTCATGTCCGACATGAGAAATGAATCCCGTCACTCCGTCGCCGGTTTTGAAACCTGTGAACGCGATTTTGTAAATAATGATCGTGACCAATCCCGTCAGGGCCACTCGCATCGTGCACTTATGGAAAACGGCGACGCCGGCCAATGTTAGTCCGAACAAAATGAAATCGACTGGAATACCAAACACCGAGGGATCTTCCATGCGCGAAAGCCGATACCTGATTCGTCCTGTGTCGGCAATCAGCAATTCGCGGTTGGCTATTGGCTATCGACCATTACGCTAGGTTCGTGTTTACCGGATTAATCGAAGAAGTCGGCAGAGTTGTCGCGACGCGTGCGAGTAATCACGGAACAAAATTAGAAATTGCTGCGCCGCTCACTGCCAGAGAAGCGCAACCCAGTGAGAGCATCGCCGTGAATGGTTGTTGTCTTACGTTAACTTCGTGCCGCGGTGACCGGCTGAGTTTCGATCTGCTCGAAGAAACAATTGCTCGCACTAACTTGAAGAAACTACAGCAAGACAGCCCCGTAAATCTGGAGCGCGCGTTACGCGCTGACGGACGCCTCGGCGGACATTTCGTTCAAGGCCACGTAGATTGCGTCTCGCGCATCATCGCGTTCGATAGAAAAGGCGCAGACTTCCGACTCGAAGTCGAATTGCCGGAAAACTTAGGGCATTATGTAGTTTCCAAGGGTTCAATCACGGTTAATGGAATCAGTCTTACCGTTGCGGAAGTTCTTCCGAGAAGTTTTGCCGTCTGGATCATTCCCTACACCAAAATCCACACCAACCTTGATGGTGCCACCATCGGCGATCTCGTAAATCTCGAGTTCGACATCCTGGCCAAGTACGTCGAGAGAATGATTGCGCCGTCGGTGACAAAAGAATGATGGCGCGTCACTCGACCAAGCGGCGTCCGCGGGTTGTCGGTGTGATCGCATCAGGTGCCGATCTGGAGCGGGCGGTGCGGATGCCCAGGCCGCCGGATTTGTTCGAATTGCGCTTGGATCATCTGGCAGGCATCGCCGATGAAGTGGAAAAGGTGTTACCGAGGCTGCGCACGCCGCTCATCATCACAGCACGAGATCCGCGCGAAGGTGGCGCTAAAAAACTTCAACTGCGGCAACGGCGGGATCTGCTCGCTCGATTCTTGAATCACGCCGATTATATCGATGTCGAGTTAGGCGCAGCCCGTGCGCTGCGAGCCTTGCTCGCGATCGCCAAAACGAAAAACGTCCGGCGAATCATTTCATTCCACAATTTCAAGGCTACACCGAGTGCGCGAATCTTGGCGACCAAAGCGGGTGAGGCCAAATCGCAAGGCGCAGATATTTTTAAAGTTGCTACGCGCATCGACACGCCGACGGAGCTCGGACGTTTGCTCGAGTTCATAACAAGCAGCCGTTTGGATCTCGCGCTTGCCGTTATGGGCATCGGCAGACTTGGCGCAATCTCACGTGTCCTACTCTCGCGAGCCGGCTCAGTGCTGATTTACGCATCCGTCGGTGCCGCGACAGACGTCGAAGGACAAATGTCGCTGGAACAACTCCGCGCGTTGGGCTTCGGTCCGTGAAACTGGTGAACGGTTTGACTCTATTCACCCTCGACACTTGCCCTTTGCTCGACACGTATAAGGTACAGATGACGAAACATGGCTTCATCCATAACTTTACCCCAGCAATTACCCGTGATGCCGCTTCCGGGAGCGGTGCTGTTTCCGCATGCGCTGCTGCCACTTTACATTTTCGAACCGCGGTATCGCAAAATGCTGGAGCACTCGCTTCGAGAGCATCGGATGTTTTGCGTGACGTTGATCAAGCCGATCTGCCCGGATTGGCATGCCTGTGAGGATTTTTTCCATCTTGCAACCGCCGGATTGATTCGCGCATGTGTCGAACGCAGCGATGGCACGTCGAATTTGGTCCTGCAAGGTCTGCAACGTGTGCGCTTCACCAGTTTTAAACAGCAGAAGCCGTTTCCGATCGCCAGCATCGATGCTGTAGAATCGCGCGATTCGACGACGGTTGAAACCGAAGCGCTCGGCGCAAAAGTGATCGAGCTTTACGGCAGCCTAAAGCACGATCGCCGTCAGCTTCCTGCGAAACTGGATCGGTATCTTTCCGAATTACGCGATCTGGAAATGCTGGCGGACTTAATGGCTTCGACGTTCGTGAACGATCCATTGCGCCGGCAACGCGTCCTCGAAGAACGCTCGCTGAATCAGCGCCTCCGTTTTCTCATCAGATATTTACGCGACGAGATCGGCAACCCTGCCGCGTAGGTAGGGGCGATTGACCTCAATCGCCTGTTTCATCACGTGATCACATTCGCGAGGGCGGTTCGGGTGAACCGTCCCTACCGGCAATCCGGGCATGTTCTTCCATTACATAACGGTCGGTCATTCCCGCGATGTAATCGCAAACTGTGCGATGCAATCCCTCCTTCTCGACTCGTCGCATCGCGCCGTCGCCGAGCCTGTCGGGATCGGCAAGGTACGCTTCAAAAACGCGCCGCAGCATCTCGCAAGCGCGTTGGTTCACTTCCGCCACGCGCGGATGGTAATAGACATTTTGATACAGGAACCTCCGGAGCGCCCGATTCGCTTCGGCCAATTCATCGCTGTAACGAATAAGCGGCGCGGCTTGCCGGCGCACGTCGTCAGCGCTCTGCACGCCTGATTCGGCAATCGATTCCGCGCTGGTCACAACCAAATCGTGCACTTCGCGATCAATGATGTCGCGAATAATCAGCTTGTGCAGCTCCGGTTCGCGCGCGTCGTTGTAACGCGCGAGCACTGCACGATGACTGTTGCGCCACACCTCGTTTTCTTCCAATCGCCCTAGCGTCAAGATTTCAAAATCAAGCGCGTCATCGAGGTCGTGGCTGTAATAAGTGATCTCGTCTGCCAAATCGGCAACCTGCCCCTCCACCGACGGACAATCATATTCTTCTACTGACGGAGTGGGGAATTTGTAAGGTCGCTCATGCTTCCGCAGACCTTCACGTACTTCGAATGTCAGGTTCAAACCTGGAAAATCTGGATAAGGCGTTTCGAGCAATTCAACCACGCGCACACTCTG
>DATDAJ010000240.1:0-2357 GCA_036525475.1 Candidatus Udaeobacter sp. | reverse complement strand
TCCACAAAACATTCATCGCGGTGGACGAAAAAGGAACCGAAGCAGCGGCAGCGACAGCCGTGGCGATGATGACAGCTACCGCCTTGCGATCACCTTCCCCGCCCCCAATCGAAGTAAAAGTCGATCGCCCGTTTGTTTACGCGATTCAGCACGTGCCCAGCGGCGTCTGTTTGTTTCTTGGGCGCGTCACTGATCCGCGATAGGTAGCGCATGCGTCTCGCTTGCTGCTTGCACCCAGAATCTCGCAAGCGAGGACGCTCGCGCTACGTTAGCGGCGATTACTCAAGCCGCCGATCCTTGAGCCAATCCGGAATGGCGTTTCACAGACGCCGATGTTGAAATCGCTGGCGTCTCACAGAGAGCGCCCTACAACAGCGACTCCGTCTCATAACTCAATTCCCCATTCACGATCCGCGCCGCCGATGTGTATGGATGCGGCTCGACTTTGTTTGCGCCGAGAACGTGCAGCACTTCCAACCCGCGCGCTTTGAGGTAATCCGCGATAAGGCAGCGATGGCAACGCCACCAGACTGCTTCCGCGCACATGATCGCGGTCCGGCAAGGAGTGACGGCTTCCCAGCCGTCGCGCTCATTTCGACGGCTGCCCAAGCCGCCGCTCCGTGCAAAGGCAAGAAGGCGTTCTACGCCTGTTCGAAATTGCTGCGTCTCCATGTAATCGGCGTACCCGCGGAACGACGCGTTGCGCCAAGCAGTGTTGCGCGAGTCCGGCTTGGATTTTCGTTTGCCGCCCAGCTCCGGGAAATGTTCGTAACGGATTCCGTGCGCGTTCAGCGATTCCGCCAGCGCGTCCCTGTTGAACTGCGGATAACGCTTGGAGCCCGGCCACGCGCGCACGTCCACCAGCAACTTGATCTCATTTTCCTTCAGCAACGAAATGAGGTCATCGATCGTTCGTGTCGAGTGCCCGATGGTCCAGATTCGCATGGTTCAAGTAACAGATGCCGATTGGCCCTGAGCCGGCAAGTAATCTAAACGGTATTCCCGGCGTTTTTCCCAAACGTGATTGTAGGGCAGGCGCTCCGCCTGCCGTGTGATTCGGCAACCGAAGCGGTTGCCCTACAATTGAAGAGCGCGCACAATCACTGCGTGAGCGAGTTTCAATTCGGCGGTGAATTCGTCTGGTGGCCATCACCGGAGCTGATTGCAAAATCGAACCTTCAGCAATTCATCGAGAAAAATCGGCTCGGTTCGTACGATGAACTGATGCGACGATCAACGACCGACATCGCCTGGTTTTGGGACACAGTGCTGCGCGACCTCGATATTCAGTTTTACAAACCGTACTCGCGCATCGTTGATCTGACTGAGGGCAAACCGTTGGCGAAATGGTGCGTGGACGGCGATATGAATATCGTCCACAACCTGCTCGATAAATACGCGGACACGCCGACCGACATGAAGGTCGCGATCAAATCCGAAATCGAAGACGGCACTTCGCGTTCGGTTACCTACAGAGAATTGCGCGATCAAGTCGATCATATGGCAAATTCCCTCCGCAGTCTCGGGCTCGGCAAAGGCGATGCCATCGGAGTTTTCATGCCGATGGTTCCAGAAATCGTCGTCGCGATGTTGGCCATCATTAAGATCGGCGGAATTTTTCTGCCGCTCTTTTCGGGATTCGGCGTAGCAGCAATCGTGTCGCGATTGGATGACGCCGAAGCCAAGGCTCTCTTCACTGCCGCTGGAACGTACCGCCGCGGGAAATTTTGCCCGATGAAATCGGTCGCCGATGATGCGGCCGCGCAAATTCCAACGCTGCGGCATCTGATCGTCCTTAACCAGGCTGGCGAATGGCTCATCGAAGACCTCCAGCCTGATGCTGGACCGCCGACAACTTTGCCTGGTCCTTTCGATGACTCACCAACGGAGCGCACATCAGCCGAAGACCCGATGATGATCATCTACACATCGGGCACGACGGGAAAACCAAAAGGCGCGGTGCACACGCATTGTGGTTTCCCGATCAAATCGGCGCAGGACATGTGGCACGGCCTCGATCTGCACCCCGACGAAACTCTCTTCTGGATGACCGACATGGGCTGGATGATGGGACCGTGGGAAGTTTTCGGCACCTTGCTGCTTGGCGGGACGATGATGCTTTACGATGGCGCTCCCGATTTTCCGGGACCGGACCGCGTCTGGTCATTGGTCGATCGACATAAAGTGACCGCGCTGGGTGTCTCGCCAACACTGATTCGCGCATTGCGAAGGCATGGCGACGAAATTGTGCATCAACATGATCTTTCTTCGCTCCAAAAATTCGCTTCGACCGGCGAACCGTGGAATCCCGATCCATGGATGTGGTTGTTTCAAAATGTCGGACGCGAAAAACTTCC
>DATDAJ010000239.1:0-9517 GCA_036525475.1 Candidatus Udaeobacter sp. | reverse complement strand
TCACAATGCGCAATATCCAATCGCTGGTTATTCCATTCGGCCGCGGCGGACAGATAATTAATTTCGTAGCTGCCTCGCTGTAGTCGTTCGCCGCGCAAGGTCGCCTCGACCCTGGTGTGTTCGAGCTCGGCCATGTCTCCGCTGAACTTCAATTGCAAAGAAGGAGGCCCTGCGGGGAAACTGAACTTTTGCAGTTCAGCCACGACACGCTGGGCAAGCGACAATCGTTCTTGCCATTCCTCCGGTGTGATTGATGCCGATGGCTGGTAATCGGCGCGCTTGATTAATTGTCCTCTCGCCGAAAGTCGAATCCCACAAAAAGTGCCCTCCGCCTGACTGACGTAAATCTGTTCCGGTGGAAAATAAATGTGCGCGCGGAGGTTAGTCAGTTGCGCGCGACTGGCTTTTCCTTCGGCAGTCTTGATTGGAAATGTTATCTGTGCGTCGCGCACATCCAGGGCGTTAAGAAACGGCTCGTGATGGATGAGCGCCGCGTAATTAATATCGAGAGAAACTTCGCTGATCCGGGCTAATGTGTTTTCGCGGTTTCTGTAATCGAAAATCCTTACGTTTTTCGCGACCAAACCGCGGAACGGATCCAGCGTTAGCCGTCCGATCTGAGCTTCCACGCCGCGCTTGTGTAGCTCTTCCACGACGCGGGACCGCCATTCACGGCCAAATCCCCGTCGCGCCAGATAATAACCGCCGCCTAAGATTGCAACGATGGCGGCGAGAATTGTCAGACGAATTGCAATTGCAACAACGCGGCGCGTCCGGCGCAATCGTGGCGCTTGCGTGGAATGATCAACCTGAGGTTGTTCCAAAGCGACAGGCATTCGTAAATGAAGCGTTAAACCGTTGAACCGTCGGAGGGATAGACCAATTTAACGGTTTAACGGTTCAGCGGCTTCAACGTGATTTCAACCTCCGACCTGCCAGCCCTCAATGCCACGTTTAATCTCGTGAGCACGATTTTTATTTCCACAGGTTGGTACTTCATCCGGCGCGGCGCGTGGCGCCGTCACATGGCGTGTATGATCACAGCTCTCCTCTCGTCTGTTTTTTTTCTGGTCGGCTACATCACTTATCATGCGCGCGTTGGCGAGAAATCTTCCGGATACACCGGCTGGATCGCAGGGGTTTACTTTCCGATCCTTGCCTCACACGTTCTGCTGGCGTTTGTGACGCTGCCGTTGGTCATTTTGACGCTTGTTCCGGTTTTTCGTCGCCGATGGGACCGGCACAGGCGAATCGCGCGTTGGACGATCCCAATCTGGCTGTACGTGTCGGTTACCGGAGTCCTCGTTTACTTGATGCTGTACCAATGGTTTCCTCCACCTGCTCATTAAGCGCTTTAGCGTCCGCTGGCAGTTGCCGGACCACTCGCAAATCACTCCGATGTCAAAACCTTGCGCTCTACGGCGATTTGATGTTTGATCAGGGCGATGTGCTGCCGCGCATTAAGGAGACTTTATGGTGACCATTGCCACGTTTAATGAGCCCGCCCAAGCGCGTCAGCTTAAACGGCGTTTTCAGGATTCCGGGATCAAGGCCGACGTTCATAATGAGGCGCCCGTGCAGCAGTTTGGCTTCATGTCGAAGCCGCAAGCGAACGCCAAAGTGATGGTGGAAGACAACGATTTCGAGAAGGCGCAAAGTCTGATGATCGAATGGGAATCGACTGATCCAGATATCGCCGCTGCGCTCATTCGCTGCCCGCAGTGCAACTCTTCAAATATCGAGTACCCCCAGATGACGCGGAAATTTTTGACGCCCGCACTCGTCGGCGTGCTTTGCGCGGCGAAAATTATTCCGAAAGAATTTTACTGTCAGGATTGCCACTTTACCTGGACAAACCGGGAAGAGCCTACAATTGGACGCCTTTGGCATCGGTTTTTCCCCGGTGGGGAGACCAGTTAGGTCCTAGCGAAAAGCGGGTCACATAAGCGGAGGACCCAATTAGGGATGCAGAAAACGCTCAACGCTCAACGCTCAACGCTGAACACTCAATGGACTGCTTCTGAGTTGAGCGTTGGGCGTTGGGCGTTGGACGTTGGGCGTTTCCCTGTTCGTCCATGAAATGGCTTTTCGTCCTACTTTTGGCGCTGGCGATCTTCGGCGGGGCTGCGTGGTTCGGTTACAACACGTTCGTCAAAGAAGAAATCGAAGTGAAAAAGGAGCAGCGCGGGGAAGTCACTCCGCCGCCTGCGGTGGACGTTAGCCTGCCGGAATTCGAGGCGGCGGTTAAACTTCGTCAGGATGGAAAACTCGCTGAAGCGCGTGATGCGCTTGTCGCTGTCATCCAAAAATATCCTGCTGGGAAACACATCGATGAAGCTCGGGATATCCTTGGGGAAGTGAACACCACAATTTTGCTGTCGCGCCAGCCATCTCCAGAAAAGACCGAATACATTGTGAAACCGGGAGACGTGTTGGCGAAGATTGCGCGCAACCTGAAGACGACACCGGAGATGATTATGCGCATGAATAATATGAGCGGCACCATGCTGCGGATTGGTGACAAGCTGCTGATCTCACATCCCGATTTCTCCATGGTGATCCAGCGCAAGGCCAACCTGATTGTGCTGTTGAACCACGGCGCGTTTTTCAAGCAATATCACGTGCGCGAAGCAAAGCTGCCGCCGAAACAGCCGGCCAAAATCACGGCGAAAGTTGCTGAAACGATGGCTTGGAAAGGCGGCAAACGCGTTGGGCTCGGCAGCAAGGAGTACCTGGCCAGCACAAAGTGGATCAGGCTGGCCGGCGCGCCAGCTTATACGTTGTATGCAGTGCCGGATGCAACGCACCCCAATCTCGACCAACCGCCCCCGCCGACCGGTCTTGGTCTCGCCGCGGTTGATCTCGAGGAGCTAAGTACGCTTGTAAACAAAAGCACCTCGGTGACGATTAGTGACTGAGCTAAAACGTTAAAAGAGTTACAATGTTACAAATAAGCGCAAACGAACCTGATCCCGCGACGCACTTAACGTTGTAATCTTTTACGTTGTAAGATTTTAACCTGACCATGGAATGGCAACCGCTCGATTTTGAAAAGCCGATCTTTGAATTGGAACGGCGGTTGCAGGATTTAAAAAGTCATTCCACAAAGCACGACGTCGATCTTGGCTCGGCGGTGAAAGAACTTGAGGCAAAGCTTCGGGAAATGCGTCGTCATGTTTACGACAATTTGACGGCCTGGCAGCGAGTCCAAATCGCCCGGCACAATCAAAGGCCCTTCGCACTCGATTACATTCAACACTGTTTTACGAACTGGGTTGAATTGCACGGCGATCGCCGCTTTGCCGACGATCGCGCAATGCCATGCGGAATGGCGATGCTCGGCAGCCTGCGTTGCGTTGTTATCACTCACCAAAAGGGGCGCAATACCAAGGAGAACGTGATGCGCAACTTCGGGTGCGCGCATCCGGAGGGCTATCGCAAGGCGTTGCGCTTAATGCGTCTCGGCGAAAAATTCGGGATGCCGGTGATTTCTCTCATCGATACGCCAGGCGCTTTTCCGGGTGTCGGATCGGAGGAGCGCCACATTTCTGAGGCAATCGCTGTGAATCTTCGTGAGATGATGAAGCTCCGCGTCCCCGTCATTGCGGCAGTAATCGGTGAGGGTGGCTCGGGAGGCGCACTCGGCATCGGGGTGGCAGATCACGTTTTGATTTTCGAGAACGCCTACTACTCAGTGATTAGTCCCGAAGCCTGCTCCGCCATCTTATGGAGGGACCGGCGACACGCTGCTGAAGCCGCTGAGGCGCTCAAATTGACGGCGCAGAATCTTTTGAAACTAGAGGTGGTTGACGAAATCATTGCCGAGCCGGAGGGCGGCGCGCACCGCGATTACGATTCCGCTGCGGCGAATCTTGGAGAAGCGCTGCGCCGGAGCCTGGAGCGAATTTCTCAGATTCCGGTTGCGGAATTGTTGGAGAAACGATATCAGAAATTTCGCCGTCTGGGTGTGTTTTCGGAAGGAAAAACGGTCACGGCCCCGGCTCGCGTTTGATGTGATGTTGGGGATCTGGGGCAAATCGGGGGGAGCTTGGTGGCTCGGTGTTTTTGCCGCTTTCGCTGTCGCGCGTGCCGAAGTCCCCGCGTCGGAGTTCCGTTTTGATCGCGACACGTTCGCTTTCGCTAATCAAACGGTGTTTGAGTATCACGAGGGACACGCTTCCCTGCGAAAATCGTCAGCGACAAAGAAAGACGCATATAATCGTCACTGCTTTGTGATGTGCCGCACGGCAGCCCAATTCAAGAAATTTGCGCGGTTCGAGCCGCGAAGTACTCCCTTGGATGACGCGGCGCTGGCGGCTCGCGTTCGCGCTATAACACGCCAGGCGGCCTGGGCGGAGCCGTTGCCGGAAAATCAACGAATTGTCTTTCCGGGATATAAGGACCTGAAGGAAATGAGCACGGCCCGTCGCGAAGTCGTGCAATTAAGCATCGGACATGGTTGGCCGAGTTACTTTCGAATCAGCAATGCCCGGATGATGTTTCAAGACGGTACGGGCTACCAGAAAAAGACTCACGCCCGGTTGAATGCGGCGTTGGCGCGCGGAGAATTGTTCGTCGCATTTCTTACAACATATCCCCGGTTCAGCATCAATCACTCCGTTTTGATCTATAAGCTGAAATCTTCATCGTCGAATCCCGGCGTTGATCGCTATCTTGTGTACGATCCAAATCATCCAGAGTCGCCGCGCGAGCTTACCTGGTCTGCACACGATCGCGCTTTCTCGTATCAAAAGGATTGGGATTTTGTAGGCGGCTTTCTTCGCGTTTATCAGGTTTACGGCAAACCGCTGCAGTAAAAACGATTCTTTACGAAAGCTCCATGCCAGAGAATCCATCTCCGCCCAGACCAAATCCGCCACCACCTGTACCTCCACCCGAACCATTGCCGCCGAATCCGTCGCCTGCGCCTCCGGCAGCCAAATTGTAGCCGGCGCCCTGCGGGCGACGCAACGCTCGGCACATCAGCCTCACGCTTCCCACATGGAAGCGGCTACAGTTTATTTTGGACGCGGAAATAAAAAGCGTAGCGCCGGTTCGACCCTCGCTGCCCAGGCTGCTTCGCTGTGATCGGCGCCCTTGACCTCGAGGTAAGCTAGATCGAAACCAGGGTGCCAGCCTTTGTCCACCAGGTACTTGCATAATTCGCGCGCCAGTTCCCAGCCCGGCTCAGACGTGCCGGTGTCGAGCCAGATTTTCAGCGGCGGTTTTTCACCCAGGATTCCCACCAAGCGGAAAATTGCGTATTCGTCCCACCAAATCGATGGGGACATCACAATTAAACGCGTGAATACCTCTGAATAAAAAATTCCAATTGCCAGCGTGGCCAAACCACCGAGCGATGATCCACCGAGTCCGGTAAATTCTGCCTCCGGCTTGGTTCGATATTTTCTGTCAATGAACGGCTTCAATTCTTCGATCAAGAATTGTCCGTAAATGCGAGCCAGACCGCGGCTGTGTTTTCTCGGGTGATCTTTCGGTTCGATCACCGCCGGCGTAGGTGCGTATTCATGGACTCTTTCTTCGCCGATATTGGCCACGGCTACGATGATGAGCGGCTCGATTAGTTTTCGATGGATCAAACGCTGCGCAGTTTCATCGACTCCCCACTCGACTCCGGCAAACGAAGTGGCAGCGTCGAAAACGTTTTGGCCGTCGTGCAGATACAAAACCGGGTAGCGTCTCAACGAAAAACGCCGATAACCGGGAGGCAAGTAGACGAGCACATCACGTCGATTTCCAAGTACCTGGGAGTGGAAAGCGCGATGTCGTTTGATATTGCCAGTAAGCGTGTGTTTGGTCACGAAAACGAGATGCTTCGTGCAGATCAACTGTAGTGCAACCCTTTCGCTTGCGATTTCATTAGCTCGCCATCAAGATGCTCGCTACGCTCGGAATGACACAACTAATATGAAACTGGTGATCGCCGCGACTGGTGCAAGCGGATCGATCTATCTGCAACGCTTGCTTGAGCAAATCGATTGCGCGGCGCACGAGGTGCATCTCGTTATGAGCGCGTACGCGAGAGAGGTCGCGAAGCAGGAGCTGGATGATCTCGAAATTCCTGCGGAAGTTTCCGATCACTCCGAAAGCGACATGAACGTGCCATTTGTGAGCGGCTCGGCGCGTTTCGACGCGATGGTAATCGTCCCTTGTTCGATGGCCACGCTGGGGCGAATTGCTTCCGGTTCCAGCGACAGCGTCCTCTTGCGCGCCGCTGATGTTTTCTTGAAGGAACGACGGAAACTGATTCTCGTCCCCCGGGAAACACCGTGGAATTTGATTCACGCCCGCAATGTCGTCACTTTGCTTGAAGCTGGCGCGATTGTTCTTCCGGCGGTTCCCTCCTTCTATAGTCGTCCCGATTCCCTCATCGCCGTCGTGGATACAGTGGTTTGGCGCATCCTCGATCAAATCGGATTGCCCACCTCGGGCGCCTATCGCTGGGGCGAAAAGGGGTCGGCGAAAACGTCGCGCAAGAAAAGTTGAAGATCGAAGGCAGGCTTGCGCGATGGCTGATCGCGTTTGGAGTTCGTTTGTTGCGGGTCTGGGAGCGTACGCTGCGTTACGAAATTGACGATCGCGCCGGCATTCTCGGCAAACCGATGACGGAAAATTACATCGGCGTGCTGTGGCATAATCGGTTGTTAATTTTCCCGTTGGTTTTGCAACGGTTTTTTCCGAATCGTCCTGGCGCGGCGCTGATCAGCGCCAGCCGCGATGGCGATTTGCTGACGGATGCCATTCACCGTTTTGGCTACGATGTGGTTCGCGGCTCCAGTTCGCGTCTGGGCGCGAGCGCGATTCTTCAGCTCACTGAGGAGCTTGCGTCGGGACGCGACGTGGTGATTACGCCTGATGGTCCGCGCGGCCCGGTTTACGAACTTGGGCCAGGGATAATCTTTCTTGCGCAGAAATCAGGTGCGTCGGTGTTGCCAATGAACTTGGAGTATTCGCGCTGCTGGCGGCTGGGAAGTTGGGACCGGTTCATCATTCCGCAACCATTTTCGAAAGTGCGCGTGCTGATCAGCCAACCGTTTCGTGTCAAACCGACCAGTACACCCGAGGAATTCGAGGCCGAACGCCGCCGCGTGCAGGACGCGATGATGTCGCTGGTTGATATGCGCTAGGCGAATCCTGTAGCCGCTTGCCTGTGGCAAGCGGAGGAGTTTGCCATGTTGCGTTGCGCGTCCCACAGGGACGCGGCTACAGGAAAGGTCACTTGCGCGACTCGTACTCGCAGGCACGGTTGCGCTTCACTATGGCAAAGCTTATCGATGGCCGCGCTGTCGCGGAACAAGTTTACGCTGATCTGCGCACTGATATTGCAGAACTGAAAGCGAAGGGCGTAACGCCAGGTCTTGCCGTAGTTCTCGTTGGAGACGATCCGGCTTCGCGCGCTTACGTGCGTTCGAAAGACAAAATGTGCCGAGAGCTTGGCTTGCACTCCGTGAAATTGGAACTGTCCGCTTCAACTACGCAGACTGAATTGCTGGCGCGCGTCGAAGAATTGAACCGCGATTCGACTATTCACGGCATTCTTGTTCAGTCTCCGCCGCCCGAGCAGATCGACGAAGCGGCAATCGTTCGCGCGCTGGATCCCCAGAAGGACGTGGATGGATTTCACCCGGAAAATGTCGCAAAGCTCGTGCTCGAAGATGCGACCGGGTTCGTGCCGTGCACCCCGCTCGGTGTGCAACGTTTGCTTCTCGAGAGCGACATTGAGATCAATGGTGCTCACGTTGTGGTTCTCGGCCGCAGCATGATTGTTGGCAAACCTTTGGCACTGCTGCTGATGCAGAAAAACAAAAACGGCAATTCGACGGTGACCGTTGTGCATTCGCGCAGCAAAAATCTCACGCAGATTACGTGCTCGGCTGACATTGTTGTTGCTGCGATTGGACGAGCAGAATTTCTGAAAGCCGATCACATCCGCGAGGGCGCTGTCGTTATTGATGTCGGAATTAATCGTGTCGAAGATGCCGCAAACGAGCGCGGCTACCGGTTAGTGGGCGACGTTGCATTTGACGAGGTATCAAAGAAGGCGAGCGCGATTACACCCGTGCCGGGGGGCGTTGGGCCAATGACGATTGCGATGTTGATGGCGAATACTGTGAAAGCGGCGAGGCAAGCCTCTATCGGATGATGGAATATGCCACCTCTGTAATCTCTGTAGGGGAAGCTGATAGCTTCCCAAGACGCGGCCACTCGGGAAACTGTCAGTTTCCCCTACAGTTTTTCAACGATCTTCCTGGTCAGAAACTTGATGATTTCGGGACGAATCCGCGCGGTGTGAACGAACAGCGAGCCGAGCTGCGGTCGCACGACCGCCTCGCGTGCGAGGCGATTAATCCATAAACGTCCGCGATACATTTGCGCGTAAGCGCTACCGAATTCCCGCAATGCCGAGTTCCGATCATCGCCGCGAAGAATTTTTGCGACCGCTTTTGCCGCAAGTTCGCCCGAGCGCAGCGCGTAATAAATTCCTTCGCCGGTAAACGGCTCGACCACACAAGCAGCGTCACCGATGAAAAACAGATTTTCATGGGCGGAGGGAACTGGCGAGCGCGTTAGCGGCGTGATCGTACGCCAGGATTGATCGGCGGGCAGTTGAAATTGGCGTTCCGCCCACCGACGCAATTTTGAAATTGTCGGCGGTGTGCCGACCAGGCAGAGATTCAACTGAGTCTCATTTACTGAAGCCTGGCCCGAATAACCTTCGCGCAGAAATTGTAGAACGATGCGGTTCCCAAAGTCTCGCGGCAGCGGGATATGCGCTTGTAACGCCACACGTTCGCGCGCAGGTCGCTGCAACAAATTGCATAAGTGCGCCACCGTAGAGTTGCGTCCATCCGCACCGATTAAAATCCGAGCCTGATAAAAATCGCCGGCAGCAGTTTCAATATTCCAGTGGTCGTTTCTGTTTAACCCGGTCACAGTGGTTTGTTCGTGGACGTTCGCGCCGAGCTCGCGAGCCCGCCTTAAAAGCAGGTCATCAAAGAGGCTGCGTTTCACCGAAATCTCACTATCGGCGCCCGATGGAAGATCTACAGTCACCCCGCGTCCATTGATCGAGATAAATTCAACCGAACATAGTTTCGAATGCGGCAAATCCCGCACTCGGTCCGCAAGCTCCAGCCGCTTCAAAACGGTCCAGCAAGACGGATTCAAACAGTCGCCGCATACTTTCTCGCGCGGAAATTTTTCCCGGTCGAGTACCAGAGATTGCAAACCGGTCATCGCACAAAACGCAGCGCAGCTCGATCCGGCGGGCCCGCCGCCGACGATTGCAACGTCAAAAAGCTGCATGGAGTTAATTGAACTGTGAAAACAGCGCTGGCGCGCGATTTAATCAGAGAGGACACTAATTCGCATGGGCTGGTCGATTCCAATCCTTCGTGTTGCGGGGATCCAATTGCGGATTCACATCACGTTTCTGCTGCTCATCGCGTGGATCGCATTTGCCTACTATAGCCAGGGCGGCTCATCCGCAGCAGTC
>DATDAJ010000238.1:0-5254 GCA_036525475.1 Candidatus Udaeobacter sp. | reverse complement strand
GAAAAAGGGACTGCTCCATGCGAATAAGGATCAATCGGATTTAAGTTTTACTCGCTAGCCTTCAAATAAACAAACCCGGTCCAATGACGAAGCACGAATAGGCTTCGCCACGTTAAATCGTGAATCTTTGAATCGTTGAATCGCAAATCCGATGTAACGGTGTAACCATTTAACGAATTACATCCATGCGTTCGACATTTGTCATTGGCTTTGTGTGCGCAGCGCTGTCGGTTTTCGCCGAGTCGCCGCCGTCAGCCAAAGACATTCTCGATTCAGTTCGCATGGTTGAGTCGCGCCAGCAGATCGATCTGCAAGGGCAGCTTCGTCAGGACGACATGGTAGTTCCGTTTCGCCTCATGCAGAATGGACCCTTGATCCGGTACACATTCACCGATCCGGATGAAACTCTTGAGTTGCGGCTCGGCGAAAACAGCTCACGCCTCGAGTTAGTCAGCGACGCCGGAACGGAAAAAGTGGGGGCGTCGAAGCTCCAGGAAAAAATTCGGGGCACAATCGTGTTGTACGGAGATCTTGCATTCAAGTTTCTCTACTGGCCCACTGCGCGCGTATTAGGCGAGGAAAAAGTCCGCACCCGGAAATGTTGGAAACTGCAGTTACGCGCACCCTCGCGCGAGTCGCCGTATTCAAACGTGTTGTTGTGGGTGGACAAGGCGAGCGGCGCACTGATGCGCATGGAGGGCTACGACTGGGACGCGAAACTAATCAAACGCTTCGAGGTAGTGTCCGCGCAAAAAATCGAGCGCCGCTGGTTCCTGAAACAAATGCGCGTCGAACAGTTTCAGCCCGGGACGAATCAAGTCGAGGCGCGCGCTTACCTTGAAATTAAGAAATAGCGAGGCCGCGGTGTTCAAGGAGCGACGGCTTTGGCAGCCGTCGAAAATCAATGATGACGGCTGGGAGGCCGTCATTCCTTGTTTCACGCCTGGCGCGGCTGATGGTGATCGGATTTCGCGCCGCTCACAACGAGCCTGCGACCGAGGAATTCCTTGTCGTGCAATTCCTCTACCGCGCGTTGCGCTTCCTCGACGGTTTGCATTTGCACAAACGCAAAACCTTTCGAGCGCTGGTTGTGCCGATAGCTTACGACCTCTGCGTTTTGCACGTGGCCGACGCCATTGAACAATTCGAAGAGATCGCTCTCGGTAGCGTCGAAGGACAAGTTGCCAACGTAAAGACGCGGCGACGTGACTTCAACCCGTTCCGGCTTACGCGCAGATCGCGATGATGGCTGCGTGCCATTGCGCGGTTGTACCGGCGCTTTCTTTTTCTCGCCGCCGTTTCCGAAAAATTCGGCAACCCGCTGCCAGAACGTCTTTTTCTGCGTCTTCGCCGGTTCCTGTGGCCCTCGAAAGCGTTCCTGATTTCCTCTGCGTCGGCCCCCACCGCGCGAGCGGCGTGGGGGTCTTCCGGATGAATAAGAGTTCATGTTGATCCTTAACTGTTTTCCAATTGTCAAAAGGGCGGAGCGCCCCGAAAAGGTTCGGGACACCGTCCGTGGCGCGCGACTCATCAAGAGCCGAGTCAAACTCGTTCCAAGCATTCTGCGACGCCGATGGAAACTCCGCCTCGTCATACCGGGAATGGACTTGCCTCAAAGCGCAACCCGGCCCACTCAACAAACGAAACAGTGAGGCCGCGAACGTTTGCAGCATCAGTCCAAGAAATCTGAATCGTTGTAGGAACCGGACGCTCGGAAGATCGAAGAAGATTCCCGACATCTCGCGCTCATTATGGCTTGCTTACCACGAATTGCAAGTCAGACGCCGCGGTCTGCGCCGCGAATCCAATCGTCGCGCAGTGAATACGCTCGCGATTTGAGATACTCGCGCGGGCGTTCGCCGCGAATCGGCCTAACAAAATAGCGCAATTCGCGTCGGCTCAGGCGGGGTTCGTAGCCAAATTCTGGCATCAGATCGCGACAATGCCATTCTACCCAGCCGATTTCATCCTTGGAAAGCTCGCGTTCCCAGCGCGTTACAGGTTCGGTGCTGATTTGCGAAAAGTTTATCCGCGCAGCGGAGTTGCCGCTCCAGAACCGACCAACTTTCGTCGGCGTTAAGACTGTGTCCGGGTCGAAGTCGATGTCGAGGTACCCGCACACTTCTTCCATCGTCCTGGCTGGTTCACGCACCAGCCCTTCGTACTGGACCACGAGTCCAGGGACTTCGGCATCCCGGACGCGCCGGGCCAGTTTCGCAGCGACCCGCCAATGAGCGATGACGTAGTAAGTCGAGAAGCGTCCGGTTTGCCGCGTTTTCTCGAGGGCGATTTGCGCCGCGAGAATGGCACGCGGGTCCCGCAGCGTGACAAGAATTTTTGCGTGCGGGAATCGACTGACGATTGCGCTGACGTGATTTCGATTGGCCGGAGTTTTCTCCACCCAGCGCGTGATCGAATCAAGCGAACGCCCAAGCGTCGCCGCGTACGCTTTTACCATGAGGACCAGCAAATCCTCCTGCGCATTAGCAGGATCAGATGCCGTGCGCTCGAACGTCTGGAAGAACTCCTCGCGAGGAAATGTGGCGTAATTGCGCTTTCCCCATTTGCACGGGCCGCCGAATAGCACGTTCGAGAGAGACTGTTTGGTCAGATACTCAAACTGCGCCCGGCGGCCGCGCGGCGCATATTTGGTCAGAACCGTAGGGAAATAGGCTGTTTCCTCGGGCAAGACGAGCAGTTCGGGATGACTGTCGAGCAGTGCCACTAATAGGGTGGTGCCGGATTTTGCCTGGCCGGCAATAAAACAGGCGCGTTGCTCGAACGGGAGCGTCGAAATCACACGAGGAGATTACAACAGCTGTGGGAATCATACAGCGCAGCCGTTCAGGAGCGATGGCTTGGGCAGCCGTCGTTAAACGTGACGGATGGGAAGCCGTCACTACTTGGGTCCCTCGCTATCCGCTTTGATTCTGCAAAAACCACTCAACGAATTTGGGCAACCCTTCGCTCAACTTCGTTGTCGGATTGTAGCCAAGCAATTTTCTCGCCTTCGAAATATCTGCATAGGTACTCGGCATATCGCCGGGTTGTTCCGGCAGGCGATTGATTTTTGCTTTCTTCCCTGCGGCATTTTCGATCGCCAAAATCAGATCTTTCAGCTGAATCGTTTGACTCTCGCCAAGATTAAAAACGTCGTACATTGGGCCATTGTAATCGAGTGCGGCCACGGTGCCCTGAATGATATCATCAATGTAGGTGTAATCGCGCTGCGTGCTGCCATCCCCAAACTGATCGATCGCTTGGCCGGCGTAAATGCGCCGAGTGAATTGATGAATCGCCAGATCGGGGCGCTGCCGCGGTCCGTAAACAGTGAAATACCGCAGAGCTACGACCCGCATTTGGTAAAGATGCGAGTACGTCGAGCAAAGAAATTCGCCTCCAATTTTTGTCGCGCCATATGGACTGAGTGTCTGGGTCAGATGTTGATCCTCGGAAAATGGGACGGTCTTTGAAGCTCCGTACACAGACGAGCTGGAAGCGAAGATGAATCGTTCAACTCCCGTCACGCGTGCTGCCTCGAGAAGATGCAACGTTCCGATGACGTTCGTGTCGTAATAAAGCCTCGGCGATTGAATGGAGGGCCGAACGCCAGCGCGCGCCGCCAGATGCACGATCGCATCTACTTTTTCGCGGCCAAACACAGTTCGCACCGAATCGCTCTCTCGAAGATCGACGTGACAAACGGTTAGGTCTTTTGCGAAACCAGTAATGTTCGCGTGCTTGATCTGCGGATCGTAAAAATCGTTGAAATCGTCCAGGATGACGACTTCGTGCCCGACAGTGAGCAGCTTCTCGGCGAGATGCGACCCGATAAAGCCTGCGCCGCCTGTGACCAAGAGTCGCATAAGGCAAATTAGCCACAGATGGAAAGTAGCGCGAGCCTCTGGCTTGCGACATTTTCGACCGCAAGCGGGCCGCACGCGCTACGTTCTAAAAGTTGCGCGAGTGCAGCAGCAAATAAATCCAGTTTAGCGCGAGCGCGAAGATGACTGAGACGCGCAAAAATGTTTTCGCGCGCTGGGTCGAGACATGGATTCGCAACCGCGGCGTGCGCGCTACGACTGTTGCAAGCGCGTATACGTCGAAACCAATGACGGCGCAAAGAACCGCGAACACGAATGGGTTCCATTGCAACGCCGCAAGAAAATGGCCGTGAAAAAATTGAATGCCGCATCGCGTCATTCCGCACGTGACGCACGGCAGGTTGGTAAGGTGTTGAAACATGCAGTGTGGCCACGGCAACCCTAGCGTTAACCACACAGCTGCTAAGCCGAGCGATAAAACGGAGGCGCTCAACCAAATCAACTCGTGGTCTAATTCGCCCGGAACGAGCCGCCGAACAGAAAGCTGCATTTGCGGACTACTAATGATGCGACGCAGTCCACGCGCCCATAAAAATAAATGCGATGAGCACTCCGCCGCCGCAACAAACTATCAGCGGAAGAAAAACGGCTAGAACAGCGCGGCCAGTGTCGGTTTCATGAGCGCGCGCCAATCCGATGCAGTAGCAGACGATCGCCCAGACCCCCGCAATCAGTCCGCCACAAAGCGGTATGATCTGCAAAGGACCGGTTGAGCCTTGAGTAAATGCCAAAACCCGAAACGTGGTCTCAAACGGTTGATTGGCACCGCCAACGATCATCAAACAGAGATGCGCGAGCGCACTCCAGATGAAAAGAAAAATCGCCAGGAACACAGGCAACAAGATAATCATTGCGACCGAGCCGATTCCTATCCCGGTCATCGCGGCAAGGCTGTTATTCTTATCCGCAAACAGCCCGATCGACTGGAAACCGAGCGAGAACAGAGCCGACACGATCCCGCCCACGGATCCACCGATGAGCGCGTAGATTAGCGGCTCGCCCAGGCCGCCTTCGCGCTTCATCACACTGAATGCTTCGGCTGGACGCGTAAGCACCATCGACAGCGTTTCGATGAACGCGTTGAAGAAGCCGCGCTCTTGCCGGTGCTCCCACGGTAAACCAGTACGCCCCACGAGAGTTGTTGAGGTCGGATCTGCGCCAGGCTGGACAGGCGGGACGGCGGGTGCAGTCGCCCCTCCGAACTCTGGAAACTGTGAGAGCGGCTGCCACGTGGCCATGCCCTCGCGCCAGCCAATGTCGGTTGGCGCAAAACGGCCAGCACTCAGTCCTTCGCGAACTTCCTGCTCGGAGAAAACACCCAGGCTCGTCGTGCCCCGATTAACATGAATCATCGCCATAACGCCTCGTTT
>DATDAJ010000237.1:0-5128 GCA_036525475.1 Candidatus Udaeobacter sp. | reverse complement strand
TGCAGCGGGACCGGCTTCGTGATATTCGGCGTCGCTGTTCACCTGCCACAGATCGTAAAGCTTTGCGTCGGCGAGAATATTTTCCACGCACAACATCGCTGTCATCATGGCGTGATCCTGATTGTTGTATTTATGCATGCCGTTACGGCCAACCAGGTGCAGGTTCGGGTAACGCGTGTCCAGTTCCTGACGAATGGTGGCGACGTGCCGCGCGTAGTCGTCATCGTAAACCGGATACGCTTTCTTCTGGCGAACGACGCAGCCATCAACGAAATCGCCTTCCTTCGCCAACCCGATCTGAATTAGCTCGCGCCTTGCGAGCTCGATCAAGTCCTTGTCGCCAGAGTCCCAGAGACCGTCGTGTTCGAAACAAAAATACTCCAGACCGTAACAAACCTTATCCGCCTCGGGCACCATTTCGGGCGACCACGATCGAAAATTCTGAACACGACCGACTTTAACACTGGGATCGTGAATGTAGATCCAATTGTCATCGAACCTCTCGCAATCTTTCAAAATCAGCATGACGGTGAGGAAATCGCGATACTTGAGGCTCTCAGCCGCGCGCTTGGTTCGTTCACTCACGGCCGGTGACAAACCGCAGACCAGCTCCCGCATCGGCGCCGACGAAATGACATGTTCGGTTTCGATTATTTGCCGATCTCCGTTGCCGCTTTTGTATTCGACATTCCATTGGCCGGACAAATCGTCATAAGAACAGCGCGTCACCCTGCAGTCCATTTCCAATTTGCCGCCCAGCGCCGTCATCTTTTCGGCACACGCCTCCCACATCATTCCCGGACCTCGCCGCGGATAGCGGAAAGAATTAATCAGCGTCTTGATGACTTTGCTCCGGTCGCCGTTGTAACGCTGCGGGACAAGCGCGTTCTTGATTGCGCTGCCTAACGACAGGCCTTTGATCCGTTGCGCCGCCCAGTCGGCAGAAATCTCCTTGCAGCTCATCCCCCAAACCTTTTCGGTGTAACTCTTGAAGAACGTGTTGAATAATCGTTTGCCGAATTGATTGCTAACCCATTCTTCGAAATTTCGCGGGTTTCGGACCGGAAACAGACGAGCTTTCAGCCAGGAAAGAACGCACAAAATCGATTTGAAAACGCCGAGCTTCAGCAGCGCTTCAATTGGCTTGAGCGGATAGGAGAAAAATTTGCCGCCGTAAAAAATGCGCGATGACCGCGGGCGCGTGAGCATGTCGTTCGGCAAAATCTCGGTCCACAAGTCTTCGACCGTTTTGGATTTTGAGAAGAAGCGATGACCGCCGATATCGAAATGAAAGCCCTTGTAAGTTGCCGTGCGCGAAATGCCGCCCACGTAAACGGGATCGGCTTCCAGAACGAGGACATCGACGTCGTTTTTCGAAAGCAAATAGCCGGCCGTTAGACCCGCCGGACCCGCACCGATGATGACGACCTTTGGTTTCATGTTTTGCTACGCGACCCAGTGGCCCCGCGTAAAATTCCAGACATACCAGCCCTGCATGCACAGCCCCGCAGCGCTGAGTAACGCTACTGCCGCCGTCCCAAAAACCCGCACCCATATTGGCGGCGTACGAAATTGACGCAGAAAATTCAAAAGCGCCAGCACGATCAAGGCGTACGCGGTGAACTCGTAACGCAACATACTTTCCATGCCGACGCAGGCGACGCCGCTCACCGAGAGGTAATAAATCGTGGCCGCGCAGAAATAGATCCCCGCGCGCGCTGGCAATTCGGCACGGCGCCGAATCGCTGGAACCAATTCACAAACTGCGATGGCAACGAAAAGCATGGCACCCAGTGTCATCGATAACTGGCTCATTTCGGTGGGATTATTTAATGCCGGGACAAGCCAGCGATAACTTTCGGGCCTAACCACTGCAAGATAATCGGGCACGATGCCCCAGCCAGCCGCCTGCGTGAGCATGTAAAGGTCCCAGTGACCCCAGCGCAGTTGGCACAAGACGAAAAAGGCGATCCCGCCGCAGGCCGCCACAAACGTTAATCCGACAGCTGCCCGGTTCTCTCGAAGCCATTTGCGTGGCTTCAGCAAACCGCGCCATCCCGTTTGAAAAGCCGAACGCACCAAAGGAAACGCAGCGCACGCAATTCCGACAATTCGCGTCGCGGACATAACCATTCCGTGCATAGCCGCCAACACTCGCGCCGCGCGACCCTCCGCGGTGCTCCAATAGATGAAACCAAGCAGCGCCATTAGAAAGAGCGATTCCGAGTAAGCCGCGACGAGAAAGAACGCTGCCGGATTCGCGAGGATGAGAAGTGTCCCGCAAATCTGAAGTGAAGCGGCAACTTTCCAGCGCCCGCAGAACAGGAAGAAATAGGTCCAAAAACCCCACGCAGCGAGCTGAGCGGTGATCAAAAGCGCTGTCCCGGTGCTGATGTTGAATGCATTTCTGAGCAACGCCGCAATCGCCGGGTATGCCGGAAAAAATGCGACATTCGAGACTTCCATCATCTTGTGATCAATCGGCGGGACAATGGTCTGATATCCGCGATCGATAATGTTCATGAACCAATAGCTGTCGTGTTGAACTAGTGCAGAATAGCGCTCGGGTATCGGCTTTTCAGGAGCAAGCAGAGCCACCGCCATTACCACCTGCAAAAGCGTGACGGCGCATCCCGCGAGCAATGGCCTTAGATACCGTGGCAGGCGGGTCATCAATCCATAATCGCAGAAGTTGCCCAGTCTGCTTGCGAAAGTCGCGTCGCGACGCCAACGTCTCTGAGGTGGTTCGGCGATCCCGATCGGCAATTCAACGGTGAGCGAGTCAGCAGGACGCCAACGACTTGTGAAGTTTCCCGAAAAGGCAATGTCGGATCGCATGTTTTTTCAGCTGATTTCAGCGACTGGATTGGACGACGATCGCGATTTGTTTAGTCGCACTGACGTTTTCCGCGCCTTGTCCGCGCTATTGACCGGCGAATTTTGGTGGCTCGCTGAATACGCGGTCGATCCAGCTACGCGCCAGATACGACGATCACGATTTCGCCTTTCGCCGGATGTGCCTCATAGTGTGCAAGAAGTTCGGCAGCAGTGCCGCGACGGAATTCTTCGAATTTCTTTGTCAGCTCACGTGCGATGCACAGCTGCCGGTCCGGGATGATGGTACTGCAGGCGTGAAGCGTTTTAAGAAGGCGGTAAGGAGATTCAAAAAATAGCGTCGTCTCCTCGCGTTCAGCTGCGATCCGCAATTCGCGCTCGCGTCGGCCGCTTTTCACCGGCAGGAATCCACAGAACGAGAATTTCTCGGTCGAAAATCCGGAACCGAGCAGAGCGATCAGAATCGCCGATGGTCCGGGGATAATTGTAAACGGCAATTCGCGACTGATGCATTCGCGAATGAGACGCAACCCTGGATCGGAAAGACCAGGCGTGCCAGCGTCTGTAATCAACGCAACATTTTCGCCTCGACCAAGGCGCTCGACCAACTCAGCCGTGCGCGCGGCTTCATTATGTTCGTGGTAGCTGACAAAAGGCTTTTTGATCTCGAAATGTTTTAGCAGTAAGCCGGAATGCCGCGTGTCTTCCGCCGCCACAACGTCAACACCCTTCAGGATCTCAAGGGCCCGCAAAGTGATATCGCCCAGATTACCGACCGGCGTCGCCACCACGTAAAGCATGCACGTATCATCGGATCAAATTCGGTGTCACGCTAACCACGAAACGGTTCAACCGCTTAACAAAGCCGAAGGGCTATTGCAAAACGAATCCTTAAACGGAGGAAACATGAAAACGAGCTCCTACTTATCTATGCTAACGCTTGTGATTTTAGTCGGTTGCGCGGCAGAACCAACCGCAGTCACGACGACAACCACCACGCAACAGGTGACAACGGCGGGCCCGGCGGGCGAAGTTGTAGTCACCCGTGCGCCGCCGGCGGTTCGTGTGGAAACTCAGACGGTGGCACCCGGATCGGGCTACGTTTGGACAGCCGGCTACTGGCGATGGACCGGCACGACCTACGCGTGGGTGCCGGGCACGTGGATAGTGCGCCCCCGGCCCGCCGCAGTTTGGGTCGCAGGCCACTGGGTGCCTCGTTACAACGGCTGGGTGTGGGTCCCCGGCCACTGGCAATAGGCGCGCCTAACGCAATTGTACGTGAGCTAGGTCACCAGCCTAAAACCTTCGCGAAAACCAACGGCGCAACGATTGTCGCGTCAGATTCGATCACGAACCGAGGAGTATCGACGTTCAGTTTTCCCCACGTGATCTTTTCATTCGGCACCGCCCCGGAGTATGAGCCGAAACTGGTGGTGGAATCGCTGATTTGGCAAAAATATGCCCACTCGGGCACGGGCATGCTGACCACGTCCTGATTCAACATGGGCACGACGCAGATCGGGAAATCGCCGGCGATGCCTCCGCCAATTTGGAAGAAGCCGATGGATGAATCCTTTGATACCCGGCGATACCACGCCGCGAGTTCGATCATGTATTCGATGCCCGAGCGGACCGCCTGCACATTGCTGATCGCCCCAGTGATGCAGCGCGCCGCGTAAATATTTCCCAAGGTCGAATCTTCCCAACCCGGCACAAACAACGGAAGGTCATTGTGCGCGACGGCGACCATCCAACTATCGGCTGGATCGATCTCATAAAATTGTTTGAGACGGCACTCGCGCAAGATTTGGTAAAGGAACTCATGGGGAAACTTTCTCTGATTGTTTTGCGAAGCGGCCGCCCACTCATCAAGCACGACCCGCTCGATCCGTCGCATCGCTTCCTCTTCCGGTATGCAAGTGTCAGTGACCCGATTCAAGTGCCGCTCCAGGAGCTCCTGCTCTTGTTGCGGACTTAGCTCGCGATAGTTAGGAATTCGTTCGTATTTGCTGCGCGCGACGAGATTGAAGAGATCTTCCTCCATGTTCGCACCGGTGCAGGTAATGGCGTGCACTTTGTCGCGGCGGATCATTTCTGCGAGCGACACGCCCAGTTCGGCGGTGCTCATTGCGCCCGCCAGCGTGATCATCATCTTTCCGCCACGACCGAGATGCGCAATGTAAGCGTCGGCTGCGTCTGTCAGCACCGCCGCGTTGAAATGCCGGAAGTGGCGCTCAATGAACTCGCTGATGCTGCCCATCTTTACATTAGCAACTTCGCAATGGGGACTATC
>DATDAJ010000236.1:0-15994 GCA_036525475.1 Candidatus Udaeobacter sp. | reverse complement strand
TGGGACCCGACGGCGCCGGTCATTACGTGAAGATGGTGCACAACGGTATTGAGTACGGCGATATCCAACTGATCTGTGAAGCGTACGCTATTCTCAAGGACATTTTGGGAATGGATGAGACGCAACTCGCAGACACTTTTACAGAGTGGAACAAAGGCGAGCTCGAGAGTTATTTGATCGAAATCACATCGCAGATTTTTCACAAGATTGACCCCGAAACAGGCAAGCCGCTGGTGGATGTCATCCTCGACAAAGCGGGCCAAAAAGGAACCGGCATCTGGACACTGCAAGCTGCCATCAATCAATACGTCGTCATTTCAACGATCAACGCCGCAGTCGAAGCCCGGGTGATTTCATCGCGAAAAGAAGAACGTGTTGCGGCGTCGGAAATTCTGCCGCAGCCGCGAGCTCGAACGTTCAAAGGCAATCGCGATCGTTTCGTCGACGGCGTGCGTGACGCGCTCTATGCGTCAAAAATTATTTCGTACGCGCAGGGAATGGAACTTCTTCGCTCCGGAAGCACGACCTACGAATGGAACTTGAACCTGAGCGACATCGCTACGATCTGGCGGGGCGGCTGTATCATTCGCGCCAAGTTTCTAAATCGAATCGTTGAGGCATATCGGCGTAATCCTGCGCTACAAAATCTTCTCCTCGACCGCTATTTCACCAGGGCCATCAAAAGAGCGCAGCCGAAATGGCGCCTCGTCGTTTCCACAGCTATCAAGTTCGGCATACCGGTCCCCGCGTTTTCTGCGTCGTTGGCCTATTACGACAGTTATCGCTCCGCTCGCCTGCCTGCGAATCTCCTGCAAGCGCAACGCGATTTCTTTGGTGCGCACACCTACGAGCGCATTGACAAGCCCGGCGTCTTCCACACCGAATGGCTGGAGGCTGAGGAAAAGCCCGCCGAAAAGCCGGCAGAACCGAAAGCACACGAGCCGCATCACGCGGGCGAATAAGCATTCTTTGGCCGGCACGCGATCGGTTGCGCGAATCGCGCTTTCTGGGGAGCGCAGGCTGCCAGCGTGCAGGCGTCGGCAGCTTGCCGAGGCCGGGGAATTTGGTGCGGACTTCAGAATTCGTGGCGCGAAGATGCTTTGAACAGCGTCGCCAGTAACTACAGGCTGGAAGCGCGTGTCCTTCGGAACTAAAACTCGCTGCGAAAATTATGAGACTAATTGGGACCGGACCACTCACCCGATTTCTTCGGTTGATTCGTTTTTCTCATACGATTTTCGCGCTTCCCTTTGCACTTGCAGCGCTGGTCGTGGCGGCGAACGGCTGGCCATCGCCGAGAATTCTTTTGCTGGTGATCGTCTGCATGGTATTCGCGCGCACCGCAGCTATGCTTTTCAACCGGGTCGTTGACTGGTCGCTTGATCAACGCAATCCGCGCACGGCTTCGCGACACTTACTCGTATCAAAATTCTCGGCTGTGGTTTTACTGATTCTCGCTTCTGCCGGGTTTCTGCTGGCCGCCTGCGCAATTAATCGGCTGACCTGCATCCTCGCGCCCGTCGCGCTTGCGTTGACTTTTTTTTATTCGGTGACGAAGCGGTTCACCAGCGCAACGCATTTTTTTCTCGGGCTGGCACTTGCCATTGCTCCAGTCGGCGCTTGGATCGCCCAGACCGGACATCTTGATATTGCGCCGCTGGTGCTTGCGGTCGGCGTAATTTGCTGGGTGGCAGCATTCGATCTGATCTATGCCACGCAGGACTATGATTTTGATCGGCGCGAAGGGATTCGATCGCTGGTGGTGAAACTGGGGATCACGCGCAGTTTGCGTCTCGCGCAGCTATTACATCTGCTAACGTTTGTGGCACTCATCGCTTTTGGATTCGTCGCGGAGCTCGGCGCGATCTACTACTCATCACTGCCTTTGATCGCAGCGGCGCTTGTTTACGAACACAAAACCGAAAAACGCGATCTGACAGGAATCAATCGCGCGTTTTTCCAAAGCAACGCGTTTGTGAGCGCGGTGTTCCTGCTCGCGGTGTGCGTAGACCGAGTAATCAGGTAGGGGCGATTGACCTCAATAGCCCGGGAGGTTCGGCGAACCGCCCCTACCTACATCGCGTTTAACATCGCGACGCGTCGTTCGTGCCGGCCGCCATCGAAAGCAGTCTCAAGCCAAACCCGCACGATTTTTAGCGCCAGGTCTTCGGGAATCAGACGTTCGCCCATCGAGAGGACATTCGCATCATTGTGTTGCCGCGAGAGTTGGGCCGACTCTTCGTTCCAGCAAAGCGCGCAACGCACGCCGTGCACTTTGTTCGCCACCATCGCTTCGCCATTGCCTGAACCACCGAAGACAACGCCGCGATCGCACTCGCCGCGCGCTACTGCTTCCGCCGCCGGACGAATGAAAAGCGGATAATCCACCGGTTCCTCGCTAAACGTGCCGAAGTCCTTCACTTCATGTCCGAGCGAGCCGAGCAATTCTTTTACCTTCTCCTTGTAACGAAAACCGGCGTGATCTGAGCCCAGCGAAATTTTCATAGGTCTGTCATTCCGAGCGAAGTCGAGGAATCTCTAATTGTTGATCGGCCACCTATCGCGGAAAAGACAATAATCAGAGATGTCTCGACTGCGCTCGACATGACAAATTCTTACGCTCCGTGCAATTTCGCCAATTCGCTCCAGAGTTCGCGTTCGCGTTCCGTTAGCTTCTTCGGGATGTTGATCTGAACGACAACGTACAGATCGCCGCGTTTCCCTGAGACTCCAGGCAGGCCGCGCTCGCGCAAACGAAAACGCTGTCCACCTTGGGTGCCTGGCGGAACTTTCAGTCGCACTTTTCCTTCGACAGTGGGCACGAGCAATTCGCTGCCCAGCACTAGCTGCCACGGCTCAATTCTCTCTTCGTGAATCAAGTCGTTGCCCTCGACTGAAAAATCCGGATGTTTGGCCAATCGCACCCGAAGAAAAAGGTCGCCACTTTTTCCTCCACCCGCGCCGGCTTCACCCTGACCACGCAAACGGATCCGCTGGCCTTCGCGGACGCCGCGAGGAATCTTGACTTGATACTGCTCCACCTTGTCTGAACCAGCTCGCCGCAGCGACACGGTCCTTGTGGAACCGTGGAGCGCTTCCTCGAGTGTGACCATAATATCCGCTTCCACGTCGGCGCCGCGTTCGGCTGTCCCAGGGCGTCCGCCGAACCCGCCGAATGCGGAGCGACCGCGCCCGCCGCCAAAAAACGCTTCGAAGAAATCGCTGAACCCAGTTCCGCCGAACTCGAACTCAACTCCGCCGCCGCCGTCGCCGCCCCATTGATAAAATCCGCCGCCTGGCCGCTGCTGGCCTTGCCACTGAGGCGGTGGCTGAAAACCGCCGGGCCGATTCCAATCCGCGCCGAGCTGATCGTATTTCTTCCGCTTTTCAGGATCGCTCAGAACTTCGTAGGCTTCGTTGATTTCCTTAAATTTTTCTTCGGCCGCCTTTTTGTCCTTGGCCACGTCCGGGTGATACTTGCGCGCCAGCTTTCGAAAAGCGCTGCGAATCTCATCGTCGGTCGCCGTTTTCTGTACCCCGAGCGTCTCGTAATAATCTCGAAATTGGACTGGCATCTATTCCCAAGCTTGTGCCTCCGCTTCATTCGCGCAACTTTTTGAACGGTGCGCGAACTGGGAAGGTTTATCGTAATCATCGGCGTGATCGCTACGCTCGTGGGTCTAGTCATGTGGAGTGGTTTCGCGCCGAAGTGGCTCGGCCGACTGCCCGGCGACATTCGGATCGAGCGCGAACATTCCTCGTTCTACTTTCCCATCGTTACCTGCATCGTTTTGAGCATTGTCCTGAGTTTGCTTCTGTCGCTTTTCTCGATCTTCCGGCGCTGAAATTTTCAAAGTTGCGGCTTTGAACGCTGTAGCCACGGGCTGTGGCCTCTCTGATCTTGCGAGTTGTCCAGCCATGTGCGAACGGCCCACAGGGCCGTGGCTACAGCAACTATCCAAAACCGACTCGACAAACATGTAAGGGCGCTTCTTCGCTGTCGCCGCTGCCCGCGCATGCAATCGGCGCCGGTGTCCGGCGGCGCGATCTTGAGCGATGTGATGATCATTGGACAGGCCCCTGGTCCGCGGGAACCGACGTTGAAACGACCGTTTGCGCACACTGCCGGGAAAACACTCTTTCGTTGGTTCGAACAATTTTGCGGAATGGACGAAGCCGCCGTTCGATCGAAGATCTATTTCGCCGCCGTCTGCCGCTGTTTCCCCGGCAAAAATTCCGGCGGTACCGACCGCGTGCCGGCGCCAGACGAGATTCGCAACTGTGCCTTGTGGATGAATGATGAGATTCGGATTTTGCAGCCGCGTCTCGTTATTCCGGTCGGCCGGCTGGCGATCGTGCGTTTCATTGACTGCGCAAAATTGGAAGATGTAATTGGCCGCAAATTTCGCGGCGTGTACGCGGAACACTGCTTCGACTTGATTCCCTTGCCGCATCCCTCCGGCGCATCGCCCTGGCACAAAATCCCACCCGGCAAAGCACTCACCGAGCGCGCCCTCAAATTAATCGCGCGACATCCTGCAATCCATCTATTGGATTAATCTGGAAGCCAAAACCCATGAATTTTCAATGGAGAGTTATTTACTCTTTTCTTGGTTTCCTGGTTTCCTGATTCATCTTTTTCCGAATGTTTTCTCGAATTCCAACCCGTGCTGACATTCCCGAGACTGACAAATGGAACCTGGCGCATTTGTTCGCTGACGTGAGCAAATGGCAGGAGGACTTTGCCTGGCTACAGCTTGAGTATCCGAAGTTTGAACAGTGGAAAGGCAGAGTGGGGGAATCAGCCGAGACGTTGAGCGGGCTTCTCGAGTTCGAGAAAGCGCTCGAGCAGAAGATGGAACGCGTCTATCACTACGCGTCGCTGCAAGCGGCCGAGGACAGCACGAATAACGAGTACCTCGCTCGCATGGGTCAGGTCCAGAATCTACTTACAAGGATCAGCGAGGCGGCGGCGTTTGTTGTCCCGGAAATTTTGGCGATCGATGATGAACGATTCGGAAAATTCGTTGCCGACGCTGCGTTGAAAGATTGGCGGATCAAGCTGCACAAAATCCGACGAATGCGATCGCATGTGCTTTCAGTGCCCGAGGAACGTCTGCTCGCGCTGAGCAATGTCGCGCTGAGCGGTTACGACGACACATTTTCCCAGCTCACCGATGTAGACATGAAATTCGGCGCGCTCGTCGACGAGACCGGACGCGAGCAACCCCTCAGCCAAAGCTCGTTCAGCTCATTTCTGGTGAAGCGCGACCCTGAATTGCGCAAACGCGCTTTCCATCAATTCTACGCTGAGTTTCGCGACCATCAGTACACGCTCGCCGCGTCTCTGGCCTATTCGGTGAAGGCAGACGTGTTTCAGGCCAGGGCACGGCATTATCCATCTGCGCTCGAAGCGGCGCTGTTTCCGGATGATGTGCCGGTCGAGGTGTATGATGGCTTGATTCAATCTGTCCGCGCAAATCTGAATCCGCTGTTTCGATATTTCGATTTTCGTCGGCGCGCCCTTGGCTTGGGCGAACTGCATCACTGGGACACGTACGTTCCGCTCGTTCCGCAGATCCAGACCAGATTTACATTCGATGAAGCGGCCGAAATGGTGTTGGACGCGCTCGCTCCGCTGGGAAAGGAATACGTCCAGGTGCTGGCGGAAGGTCTGCGCTCGCGACGCTGGTGTGATCGTTACGAAAACAAAGGCAAACGCAGCGGTGCTTTTTCATCCGGCAGTTACAGCGCGCCGCCATACATTCTCATGAACTACAAGCAGGACGTGTTCGCCGATGTGTACACGCTTGCGCACGAGGCAGGGCATTCAATGCACAGCTGGTTCTCGCAAAGTTCGCAGCTTTTTCAAGACTACGAGTATCCGATTTTTCTCGCGGAGGTTGCATCGACGTTCAACGAGGAATTGCTGACGCATCATCTGCTTCGGACTACGAACGATCCGAAGATGCGGGCTTACATCATCAACCGCGAAATCGATGATCTGCGTGGCACCCTGTTTCGACAGACCATGTTTGCCGAATTCGAAAGAATTATTCACGCCATCGAGGAAAGCGGCGATGCGCTGACACTCGAAGTTTTCAAATCGGAATATCACAAGCTGCTCGAAGCTTATTTTGCTGAAGATTTCGTGCTCGATCCCGAGCTTGATCTGGAATGCCTCCGCATCCCGCATTTCTATCATGCGTTCTACGTCTACAAATACGCGACCGGAATCTCTGCTGCTGTGACGCTATCGCAGCGCGTGCTTTCCGACCAGCCGGGAAGTGTCGAGGCGTATCTGAAGTTCTTGCGTTCAGGCGGCTCCAAATTCCCGCTCGAGACATTAAAAGCGGCCGGCGTGGACATGACGACCCCCGCCCCGATTGAGAGCACGTTGCGCCTATTCGAACGCCGGCTCACCGAATTAGAAGCGCTTTTGTTGTAAATCAACGAGCCGCGTCTTTCCAAAGCGGCGTCTCGCTCCTGTTTTAGCCTTTCGATCATGCACCTCGATGCCGAAAAACTTCGCCCGCGACTCGAGCCCTTGTTTCAGGAGAACTTCGAACTGTTCGGCGAACTCGGCGCGGCGGTTTCAGTTTGGCAAAACGGTAAACCGCTGATTGATCTTTACGGCGGATTTTGCGACGCGGGTCGCGAGAAACCGTGGACGGCCGACACAGTCGTGCTGGTCTGGTCTGCAACGAAAGGAATTGGCAGCGCGTGTGTGTTGCATGCGTTGCAACAACGGAAGATTGAGCTCCACCGGCCCGTCGCTGAGTTCTGGCCCGAGTTTGGGCAGGCAGACAAAGACAAGATCACGCTCGGGCAATTGCTTTCGCATCAGGCTGGACTTTGTGTTTTGGATCAGCGCGTTGACGTGCTCGATTACCACGGAGTGATTCGGGCGCTGGAAGCGCAATTGCCTTTGTGGCCGCCGGGCACTGCGCATGGCTATCACGCGCGCACGTTTGGATTTCTTCTCGACGAACTAATGCGGCGCGTAACTGGAAAAACACTGTCGGATTATTGGCAGGAAAGTTTTGCCAGGCCGCTCGAACTCGATTTCTGGATCGGCTTGCCGGAAAAGGAGAATTCGCGAGTGGCCACGATTTACGCTGCAAAGAGTGGGAAGCCACCAGAGCCAGCACAATTCTATCGCGATCTTGTTACGCCCGGTACGTTGGCCAGAAAGACGTTTACGTCGCCTTATGGATTAAATGTCATCAGCAAGATGAACGATCCGCACATCCGGGTGCAGCCCAATGTTTCGTTCGGAGGAATCGGGAGCGCGTGGGCGCTTGCGAAATTCTATTCTATACTCGCCAACGGTGGAAAATTTAATGGGCAGACTTTTTTTTCACCAAAAACGATCGAACCGATGACAACGACGTTATCAGATGGTATCGACCGCGTTTTTCAAATTCCAACCGCATTCTCGGCCGGGTTTATGAAAGACTCACGAGACGCAGCGCGCAGAATGTTCGGATTATCCGCAACATCCTTTGGACATCCCGGCGCCGGCGGCAGCCACGCTTTTGCCGATTCGGAAAACAAGATCGCATTCGCGTACGTGATGAATCAAATGGAACAATCGGTTCTGCCTACCGAAAAATCGTTGCGTCTGGTCGATGCCATTTATGGCTAAGAGCAATGATCCATTCGATTTCGCTGAGTGGAAGGCGTCTCCGGCGACATCGAGGATGAGCATCGGAACTTGATACTGCAGTCCGGGCGCAACCCGTGAGGACCCGATCGGAGCTGTAGCCATCGGATTGTCTTAAGTTCGTTTCGGCCAGGAGCCGAAACCAGTAGGCGGGGTCGCCGCGTCGACCGCTCCCCAATCAGTTACAATCCGCCCATCCGCGGTTCACAAGTTTACTCGGAAACTTCCGCGTAACCTCGCGCCGATTTCTACGCACTACCTCAGTGAACGGCCAGAAATGAGTTCTCAATGACGAGAAATCAAAGAAAGCCAAACAAGAAAGAAAATAAATAATATGAAACCAAAAATGATTAGCAAAATGCCTCTTAGCCTGGGCTTGGTATTCGTGCTTGCGAGCGCGATCGCTCAGGTGCGCGGCGAAAGTCCGGCAATTCCTCCTGTGCAACTCCCGGTTGTTTCTATCCATAGCACCGGCGACGTTAGCCGGGGAAAGACCGGTTCATTCGTCCTCGACATGAGCCAGCAGGCGCCCAACAGGGGTTACTTCCCGTACTACCCTTACGTAAACTTCTCTGTTAGCGGCACCGCTATCCCAGGAGTTGATTACGTGACGCTTGTCTCCCCGGCCTATATCGGACCCGACGGCTACGGAGTAATCCTGGTCAAAACCTTGCTTGATCCCAGAGGATCATCCTACCGTCAAGGGTACAGCGTTGTCGTAACGCTCGAACCTGGGTTGGGATACACACTAGGTCCTTCCGTAGCAGCTATGTCCGCCAAAATCACCATTAAACCGTGACTCATGAGTCACGGCAGGCGGCAGAAATGAAGCGCCGCGCTGTCTCCCAAAAGCTTTTCGAGGCAGCGCGGCGTCGCTACGTCGTTGGGCGCCGCGATCGTCATAAGACCGCCGCTACAGTCATTCGCCGATCATGGTGATCAAAAGTTTTCGGCGATGGGGCGCGCGGCGATGTTCGAACAAGAAGATACCTTGCCACGTTCCGAGCTGCATTTTGCCGTCCACAATCGGCACGGTCTCGCTGGTGCGCGTCAGGACCATGCGGATATGTGATGGCATGTCGTCGCTGCCTTCCGCATGGTGCGTGAAGTAATCGGAATCTTCAGGCACAAGACGCTCGAAGAACTCTTCCAAATCGCGCCGCGCGGTGGGATCGGCATTTTCCATGACGACGATGCTGCAACTGGTATGCTGAACGAAAACCGTGACTGTTCCGTTTTGCACTCCGCTCTTGTCGATTTTTGACTGCACGTCATCAGTGATTTCGTAGAGTTCCTTGTCATGCGTGCGCACTTCGAGTTGGTCGTGGTAGACGTGCATTTTCAAGCATGTTAATCAGCGTGACGGGCAGGGCAAAACCCGCCTTCGCGCAAGGCTACGGCGGGCAGGCAAGGAGCGAGGGCTTGGGGACGCGGGTAAGGAGTAGCGCGTGCGTCTCGCTTGCGTACTCTGGGAATGCGCAAGCGAGAAGCATGCGCGACCTTCAGATGCAAGGGGATATCGAGCGCGTGCTGTTTGACGGGCCGGCAATTCACAAACGGATCAGAGAAATGGCTGCGCAAATCACGGCCGATTACTCCGACCGCGAGCTGACGGTGATCGCAATTCTAACCGGCAGCCTGATGTTCATGTCAGATCTGCTGCGCCGAATTCCACTTCCCTTGAAATTGGATTGTCTGAGCGTGGTCAGTTACCACGGCAAAACGCAAACGAGCGGGCAGGTGATTTTCAAACACGTTTCTCTTCCCGACGTTACCGACCGAGATGTCTTGATTCTGGATGATATTCTCGATACCGGCCATACGCTGGCGGCCGTTCGCAAAAAGCTGGAAACGGCCAAACCACGCAGCATTCGGGTCTGTGTGCTGCTGAGCAAAAGGAAAGAGCGTGCGCGGGACGTTGATGCGGATTACATCGGCTTTGAAATCGATGATGAATTTGTTGTCGGTTATGGGCTCGACTTCATGGAGCGGTATCGCAACCTGCCGTATATCGGCGTGCTCAGAAACGGTTTGCTGGGGCAACCGAAACAATGAACGTGCGAGTGCAATTTTATGCGCAGCTGCGTGAACTCATTGGAGTTCACGAGCTAGAGCTTGAACTTCCGCAAGGCGCGACGGTTCGCGAATTGCTCGAAAAGATTTATGCGCAAAAATCTGCGCTCCGTGCCTATGACAAAAGTATCCTGGTTGGTGCAGACCTGGAATTTGTCGATCGCAATTACAAGCTGAATTCAGGGGACGAAATCGCGATCATGCCGCCGGTGCAAGGCGGTTGAGCATCCGACCGGGGCGATTCTGCTTTTGTCTCTAGACCGAAACGTAGTCGCCTGCGCCACGTTTCAGCGGGCAAATCCCACGCTTCTTTGCACTGGCAACGAAGTTTAGGAATTCGCGTGCTGGTGCGCCAAACGTCATCGTCTCCGCTTTCTCGAGAGCCTGCGACGTGTTTAGTCCACTTAGGTAGACAAGTTTGAATGCCTCCTTGATTTCGGATCGGTCGTTTGCGCTGAGTCCAGCGCGGCACATTCCGACGATGTTGAGCCCGAAGACGGAATTCCGTTCGGCCGCGATCACGAACGGAGGCAGATCTTTCCCAAATCCGGAGCTGCCCTGCACCATTACCAATCGTCCGATGTGCATGAACTGGTGAAACGTTGATCCGCCCCCGAGAAACGCGCCGTCGTCAACGCGCACATGCCCGGCCAGCAAACAATTGTTGGCGATAACAACATTGTCTCCGATTAGGCAATTGTGGCCGATGTGCGCTCCGCTCATTAGAAAATTCTTGTCGCCAATTTTCGTGACGCTCCCGTCGGGGCTGCCACGGTGGATCGTACAGTACTCCCGAATAATATTGTCGTCCCCGATTTCGACCTTCGTCTTTCGTTCCGGCGAAAACGAAATATCCTGCGGTAGCACACCGATGATCGCGCCGTGTCCGATGAAATTTCCGCGGCCGATCGCGACCTCGTCTTCGATCACCACGTGCGATTGCACAATGGTTTGCTCGCCAATTGTCACATCTGGCCCAACGATTGAGAATGGCCCGATCTGCACATCAGCGCCGATCTTCGCATTCGGATCGACGATCGCGGTCGGATGAACCTTCTTATCCGTCATGTTTCGGATTTCGACATTCGAATTTCGGATTTCCCTGCCTACAACACGCCTGCCTCTTTGAAACTGAAATAACCAGAACTGGTGCCCGATGGCGCACCGATGACGATGTGATCGAGCAATTTGATTTGCAAAAGCTCGGCCGCTTCGGCCAGACGTCGCGTGAGGCTGTGGTCAGTCTGGCTCGGCGACGGATCGCCGGACGGATGATTGTGCACAACGATGACCGCGTAGGCTGAGTAAGTGATTGCGGGTCGAAAAATCTCCCGTGGATGCGCGATGCTCTCATTCATGCTTCCTACCGAAATTGATTCGGTTCGCATCAAACGGTAACGCGTGTCGAGCAGGACAACTCGCAGTGATTCGGTCCGCAGCATCCGCATTTCGTCTCCCAGCAGTTTGTAAATCAGTTCCGGTGAATCGAGTTTTTGCTGGGTTAATGATTCCTGCGTGAAACGTTTTCCCAAATTGAACGCTGCCACCAGTTCTAATGCCTTCGCCGGACCGATCCCTTTGATTTCGCTGAGTTCCTTGACGGAGCACCGGCTCAGCTCCGCGAACGATTTGTATTTGTCGAGCAACTCACGAGCGACATCTACCACGTTCATGCCGCGCCGGCCGGTGCGCAGCAATATTGCGATCAATTCTGCGTTGCTGAGAACGTCCGCCCCTCGTGCAAGCAACTTTTCGCGCGGCCGCTCGTCCTGCGGCATTTCGCGGATTTTAAGCTGCGGCATATGAGAGTGGGAGCAGCCTCAACGCTGCGATGGAAGGCGGCCGGAAGTCGGGACTCCAAGGTCCCTCCCACATTTCATCACGCGCGAAGTTGATCGAACATGTCGCACAAAGCGTCACCGAGCGAAAATAATGCGTCGGTGTATCGATTCGGCGCGATACCATCGAATGCGCATTGCGCTTTGCGAATCAGATCGCTGCCCGCCGCGATTGACTCGTTTAACGCGCCGTTGTTCGCGCCGTTCTTGAGGAGCTCAATCATTTCTTCGACCTTTTCGTCCAGCACAAGCTGGCAACAACGTTCGCGTTCAAACTCCGAAGCGGAACGGAGGAAAATCAAAACCGGCAACGTGAATTTTCCTTTGCGCAGGTCCGTCCCGAGCGTTTTACCAGTCATACTCTCGGTGCCGGCGAGATCCACACAATCATCATAAATCTGATAGGCCGTCCCGATTTGGAATCCAAAGTTCTTGAATGTTGCGATCATTTTCGGATCGGCCTCTCTGATAGCGGCGGCCAGTTCCGCGGCGGCGGAGAAAAGTGATCCGGTTTTCATCTGCACGATCCGCAAATAATCTTCAACGGTCAGGTTAAGATCGAACCTGCGCTGCGTTTGAATCATTTCGCCTGAGCAAACCGTGGTCGCCGTGCGCGCGATTGCGCGACCGATATCGGAGTTTTCGAAATCTGTGGATAACGTCAGCGCGTGCGCGAAAAGACAGTCGCCTAGTAGAACGCTCAGCGAATTTCCCCAGCGCGCATTTGCGGTTGGCTTTGCTCGACGCTGTTCTGCTTCGTCCATCACGTCGTCATGCACCAGCGTCGCGAGATGAATGAGCTCTACGATCACGGCGAGATCGATATGTCCGGAATGGATCTTTCCGGTGGCGCCGCCTGCAAGCAGAGCCAGCAGCGGTCGAAGACGTTTCCCACGGCTGCCGAGCGCGTAAACGACATAACCTTCAATTGCGGGATCGAATGCCGCGGCCTGTTGCGCGATGCGCTTCTCGACTTCCTCAAGCTGCGGTTGAACTAATTTTGCAACTTCAGCTAAACGATGCGCGGGAGGACCGCCCGTCTTCGCGACTGCGCGGCGACTCGTGCTCCGGTCCGTGCGGGCGAAGAGTTCCACGAGGCGAGGATAGTGGCGCGGGTTGGAGGTTGTCAAAGCAACATAACACCGACCCTGCACGAATATTGTGGTGAAATTCCGAAACCAGGTGAGGCGTCTGACACAGACGCCCTACAGTTTTCAACGCTTGCGCAGCCAGGATTCAGTTCCGTATTTCTGCTGAGCTATTTCTTGCGCACGCTGGAAAATTCGTTCACTGACCTCGAAATCATTGCAATTGAGCGACAGCGCCTGAGCAAATTTTGAGGCAAGGTCACAATTCATAGTGAAGCCTTGAATGCTGCCTTGCTGCAGCAAACCGCGATGGGTACGTCGTTGCGCAGCCCCAGCGATCTTGCGACCGTTCATCATCACGTCGGCGCGCACCGGATTCCCGAAGCAGTCATTGTGCAAGGAGTGGCGGTCTCCAGTCCGCCGGTTGTCAAGCGTGGCTACATTTAGCTCTGCGCCCTGATTGTGGCCAGCCAGCGCACGGCACAACGCGCGATGAATTTTTTCGTAGATAGCGATTGATGATTCATTAAACACCGGATCGCTCGCCGGAATCACAATCGAGTAGGTGAGGTCGTCTCCGTGAAAAACGATTCCGCCGCCAGTCCAACGCCGAACCAAGTCGCGCGCCTCCACGTACGTCGCCACATCGGCGAACTTCCCAAAATATCCGAACGACAGGGCAGGGGAACGCCAGCGATAAAAGCGAATAGTTGGACCCACTGCCGTTTCCAGCAGGGTCTCATCGATCGCCATGTTCATCGCCGCCGAATGCGTGGCGACGTCATAACAAATGTCCAGTCTGGCAAACAACTGCTCTGTCATTCCGAGCGGAGCAAAGCGAAATGGAAGAATCGCGGCAGTGCGGTGGATAGCTGCAGAGGCTGTCTCGACTTCGCTCGGCATGAGAACTAGCTGTGAAGCTCGTCCAAAATCATTTTCACGGCTTCGCGCGGCTGCGCATGCCCGGTGATGGGCCGTCCGATACCGATGTAGTCTGCGCCCGCTTGGATTGCTTCGCGCGGAGTCATAAACCGTTTCTGATCGCCCGGATCTGCCCAGGTTGGCCGAATTCCCTGGACGGCGATTTTGATTCTGTCGCCCAGCTCGCGGCGAAGATGTCTGATTTCATGTGGACTGGCCACGACGCCATCGATTCCTGCTTCTGCGCCTAATTTGGCCAGACGGAGTACTTGATCCTCGACATCGTCTGTGATTCCAATTTCGCGCAACGTTTGTTCGGTGGCGCTGGTTAGAACAGTCACCCCCAGGAGGAGCATATCGCTGGCGCGAGCGGCAGTCGCGGCGCGAATCATTTCGCTGCCGCCGCTCAAGTGAATCGTGAGCATCTGCACTCCAAGAGTGCTCGCAGACTCAACGGCTCGCGCGACGGTATTGGGGATGTCGTAGAGCTTCAGATCGAGCCAGACCTTCGCGTCAGTGGCCAAAACTGCACGCACAATTTCGGGGCCTTCGGCCGTGTAAAGTTGGAGACCGATTTTGAAAAACGAGATCTCGCCCCCGAGCTGCTCAACCAGCGCGAGCGCCCTCTCCTTTGTGGCGACGTCCAGCGCCACGATGATTTTGTCAGCAACGGTTGTCACTCCGAACAAGAGATTCCTCGACTTCGCTCGGAATGACAGAGCAAATTGCAGGTTATGCAAGTCATCGCTCCCGCGAAGATCAATCTTTCGCTGAGAGTTCTCGGCCATCGCAGCGATGGCTTTCACGAAATCGAGACGTTCATCGCGCCGATTTCGCTTTGCGACGAGATCAAGATTGAGCAGCGCCCTGGGAAACAAGAAATCGCGTTTCGCTGCGATGATCCGTCGGTGCCGAAAGGCGAAGACAATATTGTGGTGCGTGCCGCGAACATTTTTTTCGAAGAAGCGAAGATCACCGGCGGGCTTTCGATCGAGTTAAAAAAAAGAATTCCGCACGGCGCCGGTCTCGGTGGTGGAAGCAGCGACGCCGCTTCCACTCTGCTGGCGCTCAACAAACTGTTCGAAACAAATTTGCCCCGTGAAGTGCTGGCGAAAATGGCGGAGATGATCGGATCGGACGTTCCATTTTTCATTTTTCAATCCGCCGCGGTGTGCAAAGGGCGGGGCGAACTGGTGAGCCCGACCAGATTGCGTGAAGAATTATCGGTGTTGTTGCTGAAGCCTGAGTTTGGCGTGCCTACGCAGTGGGCGTACTCTCGCTGGCGAGACTCGCGCGAAATTCCCGGAGTTTCGTACGGAGTCCAACAGCTCACGCAACAAAGTGTCGTGAATGATCTGGAGCGCCCTGTTTTCGAAAAATTTGTTTTTCTAGCGCAACTGAAAATGTGGTTGCTCAAGCAACCAGAAGTCGGCGCCGCGCTGATGTCCGGTTCGGGGTCCACAGCTTTTGCAGTGCTGCGGTCGAATGCGGACGCCGATTCTCTGGCGAAGCGCGCAAAAGCCGAGCTCGATCCGGAACTTTGGACGTGTGTCACGCGTACGCTGTAGGTGACGACGTTGTCGTCCCGAGGGGAAGCTGTCAGCTTCCCCTACAGTTTCCAGCGCCGCCTATTCGCCGAGCCGTTGGCAGAATTGTGCGCGCGCGTATTCGCGGTTGAGCTTGGCGATGAAACTGGCGCTGATCTTGGCGGGACATACTGCTTCGCACTCGTAAGTGTTGGTGCAATTACCAAACCCCTGGTCATCCATTACCTGCACCATTTTCAACACACGTCGCTCGCGTTCAGGCGTGCCCTGCGGCAAAAATGAAAGGTGCGAAACTTTCGCAGCCGCAAAAAGCATTGCCGATCCGTTCGGGCACGCCGCCGCGCACGCGCCGCAGCCGATGCACGCCGCTGCTTCCATTGCCAGGTCTGCGTCGTGTTTGGGAACGAGAATTGAATTTGCCTCCGGCGCTGAACCTGCGCGCGCGGAGATAAATCCGCCGGCTTGCACGATCCGGTCGAGCGCGCTGCGGTCGACCACCAAATCTTTGACGATCGGAAACGAGCCGACGCGAAACGGTTCGACGGTGATGGTCTCACCATCCCGAAATTTTCGCATGTACAGCTCGCACACCGCGCCCGGATGATCGGGGCCGTGAGCTTCACCGTTGACCGTAAGCGAGCAGGTGCCGCAAATCCCTTCCCTGCAATCAGAGTCAAACGCAACAGGTTCCCCGCCAGCTCGGAGCAGATTTTCGTTCAGAATATCGAGCATCTCGAGAAACGAAGTGTCAGGCGAGATGTCGCGGACTTCGTAATCGGTAAGTTTGCCGCTGATTTTCGCGTCACGCTGTCGCCAGACTCTCAAACGGAAGTTCATAGTTGAGAGTTGAGAGTTGAGAGT
>DATDAJ010000235.1:0-3399 GCA_036525475.1 Candidatus Udaeobacter sp. | reverse complement strand
CAGCGCCGCCGGCTACAGCTTCGGCCGATGAATTCAGCACGGACCGTCTGCGTGATTATGTGGCCGCGTTTGTCCTGGCCGGACTCGACAAGAACGTCGGCGCCGAAGCCGAGTTTTTTGCCGATCGCGTCGAGTATTACGACCAAGGGGTCATGGATCGTGAAAAAATTCGTGAGGATTTAAAACGCTACGACGAGCGATGGCCGGAGCGGCACTTCTGGGTCGCAGGCAAGATCAATGTCGAACCGCAAAGTGAAAACCGGGTGCGGGTGACGTTTCCGATGGGATTCAAATTGCGAAACGGCAACAAGCAGTCATCTGGCAAAGTGGACAAAACGCTTGTTCTGGAATCGGCTGGCGACGATCTGCAAATCGTCGCGGTGAACGAACGCAAAGCCGGCTAGGAAGAATTGATAAGGAAAGCAGGAAAATCATTCTGTTGTTCGCAGATAAAGCTTTCCTCGTTTCGTAATTCATTTAACTGAATCGCCGTTGCTCGTGGCGCGCGACGCGCAAACGCACTCCAACGGAGTACGCGAGATAATAACCGATCAATCCAGCAGCGACTGCCAGGGAAAGCTGGGTCCCGGAGGCGGTGATCAGCCAATGCTGATCGCCAGGAGCGCTGCTGCCGGAATGCGTGGCGCGCCACCAACCGTAGACGAAACGCGCGGCGATCGCCAACGTGACGAAAAGCGCGAGCCAGCGGCTCGGGGTGTAGAAGAGTCCTTGCGGGTGGTTTTCCCAACGGGTCATCCCCAGGCCGACCAAGCCGAGAATACTTCCACAACCCATACCAAACAGAGCGAATCGAAACGCTGAGTCGACCCAGAAGGAGAGCAGAAACGTGAATGCCAGAAAGAAAACAGCCGAGAAGCTTGTCATCCACACATTCAGGCTGGCGACCCAGCACCGTGCTTGTCGTCGAGCAGTGCCGGCGCGGTAACGCAAAGCAAGGGAAAGCACCACCACCCCGGCAAAGGCGAACAGAACAAAAAGCAGCAGCGCAAAAACAATGATCGGCACTGAGTAATGGTAAGAAGGAAGCAGGAAAAAGTAAGAAGGATTCCGGATCTGATGCGTCTGCACGTGCTTCCACAGGCGAACGCATTATATGGAAACGATTGCATCGAAAGATCCGCGGGCGCATACCGCGAATGTTCGGAAGGAATTTCGGGAACTGATCGAACATCTGCGCGGCGACATTAACAAAATAGATGAACCGAAAGCGCAGGCGCTCTTCGAAACCGCTGCCGAAGTGATTAGGGGTCTGGACACAGCGTTCAAAGATTACGAAGAGAAGAGCGAGCGGGCCTGGAAGTGAATGGATAGGGACGAGTGACGGGTGAACTCGGCGCGCCCGGCGGTCGCCCTACCATCCATAGTGCCTAATTTGCGCGCGATATTCTTTGCGAGTGTAATACGCGGACATGCTTGAGCCGTCAGCCGACGAAATACGCGAATGGGGCGATTCGGTCATCCAATTCATGACCGATTACCTCGGCGGGCTTCGCGATCGCCCGGCGTATCGGCACACTTCTTCACGCGAAATTCGAAGCGGGATCGACTCGGAGCTCCCGATCAAGGGTACTGATTTTGATTCGCTGCTGAAAGTTTTTTGCGACACGATCGTTCCGTTTAGCCGGCAGAACGCGCATCCGCGGATGTTTGGCTATGTGCAATCGCCCGGGACGCCAATCGGTGCGTTCGCAGATCTGCTTGCTTCGACTTTGAACGCCAATCTCACCATCTGGCGTTCGGCACCAGCGCCGGTGGAACTGGAGCGCCTGACGATCGATTGGATCCGTCAAATTCTGGGATTCAATCCTGAAGCCGGCGGGCTTTTTGTCAGCGGCGGATCGATGGCCAATCTCGCTGCACTGGCCGCGGCTCGCCAGACGAAATATGACTCGTTAGGCCGTCTGCGCATGTATGCGTCGAGCGCGACGCATTTTTCCATCATCAAGGCAGCGGCGCTTTTGGGAATTGGCCGGGAGAACGTGCAGCACGTGGCGGTCGACGAACGCTTTAGAATGCGGGTCGACGATCTTGTTGCAAAAATCAATGCTGATCTGGAGGCCGGCGACGTGCCATTCTGCGTCGTTGGGAATGCCGGAACCGTGGATACCGGCGCGGTCGATCCCTTACGCGAGATTCGAGAGATTGCAGACCGCCTCCAGCTCTGGATGCATGTGGATGGAAGTTATGGTGCGTTCGCTATTCTGGCCCAATCGGGGAAAAAATTATTCGCAGGCATGGAGGAGGCGGATTCGATCGCGCTGGATCCTCACAAATGGCTTTATCTGCCGGTGGATGTTGGCTGCGTGATTTACCGCAACCCTGAGATTGCGCGGGCCGCTTTTGCTCATGAGGCGGAATACACCCGGATGTTTGGTGAGGAAGCAGACGAAGCGTTTGTATGCTGGGACTACGGGCCGGAACTGTCCCGGCGTTTCCGGGCGCTCAAAGTATGGATGCTATTAAAAGGTGTAGGCCTCGACCGCTTGAGCGAGGCGATTGAAAGCAATCTTGCGTGCGCGCGCCATCTCGAGTCGATGGTGCAAGCCAGCGATGACTTCGAGATGGTCGCGCCGGTCGAGTTATCGATCTTTTGTTTTCGCCACGTGCCGGCGCAGCTCAGAAATCAACCCGCTGAAGCAATCGATGCCTTCAATGAGCGCCTGCTGGTCGCACTGCAGCGAGATGGCAGCTCGTATCTCTCCAATGCCACGCTCGGCGGTCGCTTCGCCTTACGCGGTTGTGTGTTGAACTATCGGACGACTTTGCGCGACATGGAGATCCTGCTCGACGATTTGCGACGCGTGGGAAAATCGCTACCGAGTTCTGTCTAGGAAAGCGATTGGGTTTCTCCATAAAGATCTATGTAACCGCGAATTGCATCTTCGATATTTGCACGCGCATCTTCAACGTTTGCGCCCTGCGAATGACATCCAGGTAATTCAGGACAACTAACGGATACGCCTTCGTCGTGCTCAAGCAGTGTTACGTGAAATTTCCGTTTCACCGGATAAGCGTACGTTTCGCACGCGCGAGCGTCAACCGCCGGCCTTAGCTCGAAGGCGTCTCTGCGAGACGGCAGACACGCTACTGACTTCTATCTACGTTATCGCTCAGGAAAGCAGGAACGCAGAATTGTTGTGGAGGCGTTTGACTCGCTCGCGCCCGCGAAGCTCGCTCTGTCGGGGCTTCCCGTCTGTGTTGCTGGCGCCCCTGCCGCGCTCCGCTGTGCCAAACTCCTGGCGTCTCGCAGAGACGCCCTACAGTTTCCGCTGAGACAGCGGGCGCTACAGCAGCGAACGAACAACGGACTGGCCTACTACGTTTGAGATTGATCTTTCGGCGCGGTCGCCACGGCTTCGTCTTCGCGATCCGGCTGTG
>DATDAJ010000234.1:0-3505 GCA_036525475.1 Candidatus Udaeobacter sp. | reverse complement strand
TACGTCACGCCACAGGACGTGAAGAGCATCGGCCCCGACGTGTTGCGACATCGCATCATCGTCAGCTACGAAGCTGAGGCCGAGGCAGTGACGAGTGAGACCATCATCGAGCGAATTTTTGCCGGACTGCCTGTGCCGTGATGCCATCAAAACCCTCGACCCATCCCGCATCCAGCAGATCCGTTCGAGATGACGAGCGGGCTGAGAAAACAACCGAGATTCTCAAGAAAATTAGAACACTTGAGATTAAAACCCGCGGTCTGGTTGAAACCGCGTTCGCCGGCGATTACCACAGCGTTTTCAAAGGACGCGGAATGAACTTTGAAGACGTACGTGAGTATCAGCCTGGCGACGAAATTCGCGCGATCGATTGGAACGTCACTGCGCGGATGGGCACCGCGTTCATAAAAAAATTCACCGAGGAACGTGAGTTGACAGTGATGTTAGTCGTCGATGTGAGCGCTTCCGGAAATTTTGGCAGCACTACACAATCAAAACGTGAGCTCGCGGCCGAGGTGGCCTGTCTCCTCGCATTCAGCGCCATTCGAAACAACGACAAGGTGGGCTTGCTGCTGTTCACCGATCGCGTTGAGCTGTTTATTCCGCCGAAGAAGGGTCGTTCGCATACGCTGCGTATTATCCGCGAGATTTTGTTCTTCGAACCGCAGGGACGCGGCACGGAGCCCGGACTGGCACTCGATTACCTCAACAAAATTGTGACTCGACGTGCGGTTGTATTTTTCATCTCGGATTTTCAAGCGCCTGATTTCTCGCGGGCACTCGCGGTGAGTGGGCGGCGGCACGATTTCATAGCAATTCAGATCCAGGACGAGCGCGAAAGAACGTTGCCAAACGTGGGCATCATTACGTTGGAGGATGCCGAGACGGGCGAACAGATCGAGATCAATACGGCAGATCGCAAGACGCGAACACTTTTCACAGATCTGGTTACTGGCTTTGAAACGGAGCTTTCGCGCACGCTCCGACGGAACAATGTTGATACGATCACGCTGCAAACCGGCAGAGATTATCTGCCGCCGTTGCGCTCGTTTTTTAAACAACGCGAACGCCGGCTCGGGGTTCGATAAGGGGTGAAGTGCACCAGCTAGTCATCCTGAGCGAAGCGCAGAGTAGTCGAAGGATCCCGCAGAATAGCTCAACGGTGTCATCAAAGGATTCCTCGAATTCGCTCGGAATGACCGCGGGCTAGACAATGAATATGTATTTTTTCGCTGCTGAAGAGTTCCATGATATCGCGCCACCGGTGGATTATTCCCTGATTCCTCCGTGGTTGGTTTTTGTGATCGCGTTTGTCGTCCTGTCACTGCTCGGTTTGGTTGTGTGGTGGTTTGTGAAGCGGCGGAAACCAGAATCGCCGCCAAAGGCGCCGCGCGAAATCGCCCTGGAAGAACTCGAACAAATTCGGCCTGAAATTCAGAGAATGAGTCCGTATCAGTTCAGCATTCGGGTGTCCGACATTTTAAGGCGTTACGTGACCCAGCAATATGGCGTCCCGGCAACTCGACAAACGTCGATAGAATTTCTCACTGCTGCGGCAAAAGCCCCATCGTTTTCCGCAGATGACAAATTGTTGCTCGAAGATTTTTTGAATCGCTGCGACCTGATTAAATTCGCCAAGTACGAAGCGACAATGTCGGACAGCGAACTGTTGCTAGAAGAAGCAATCCGCTTTGTGAAAGGCGGCCAACTTGCGACTGTTTAATCCACAGATCTCTAAACTCCGCTCGGCATGACAAACTTCTCTGATTGGTTCCCTGCGAATAGCGCGTTGACGTTTGCGCGTCCGTGGCTGCTCCTCTTATTGCTGACCATACCGTTGCTTGCGTGGTTGCGCGGCAAAAGCGGGCCTGCTGCGGCGCTGACGTACTCCTCTACAACCAGTCTGCAAGCGATCGGCAAAAAGAGCGCTGCGCGAGTCGGTAAAATCCTGCGGGCGCTGCTTTTTCTAGCCTTGGCTTTCTTTGTGATTGCTCTCGCGCGGCCGCAACTCGGCAAGAGCCTCACGCAGATCGAGGCGAGCGGCATCGACATCATGCTCGTGCTGGACGTTTCCGGCTCGATGTTGACGAAAGATTTCACGATTGGGGGCCAGGAAGCGACACGCGTGGACGCCATTCGCGAAGTCACGCGAAAATTCATCGAAGCTCGTCCAAATGATCGCATCGGCATCATTGCGTTTGCCGGTCGCCCATATGTCGTGAGCCCGATGACGCTGGATCACGATTGGCTTTTGCAAAACTTGGATCGAGTGAAGATCGGTCTCGTCGAAGACGGCACTGCGATTGGATCGGCCATGGCATCGGCTTCAAATCGGCTAAATGATAAACGTTCAAAGAGCCATGTTCTCGTTTTGTTGACGGATGGTGAAAACAACGCCGGCAAAATTCCTCCGAAGACTGCCGCCGAGGCAGTGAAAGCATTAAAGGTTCACTTCTATGCGATCGGCGCTGGAATAAATGGAATCGCGCCGGCGCCTATCTACACCAGTCGTGGACCGCTGACCGATGCTTTGGGAAACATTCTCTACGAAAATCAGCGCGTACAATTTAATGAAACCGGTTTGAGAGAGGTCGCGAAAATCGCCGACGGCAAATTTTTCCGAGCCACTGACATTGAATCGCTGGAACAGATTTTCAACGACATCGACAAACTGGAGAAGTCGACGGTAAGCGTGAAAAAATATCAGCAATACCGTGATCTCTTTCCGCTGTGTCTGATGGGCGGGTGCGGGCTGTTGGTGGCGCAACTGCTTTTGTCCCAAACGATTTGGAAAAAGTTACCGTGAGAATGTTGAAGCGTTTAACCGTTGAAGCGTTGAAGCGCCCATCCTGTCATGTTGAGCGAAGCGAAACATCTCGGATTTTGCCTTCAAGCGCTGCCGGAATCAGACATCAGAGATTCTTCGCTTCGCTCAGAATGACACCGGTGCTGAACGCTTCAACGGTTCAATCCTTCAACGCTTATACGAACCCATGACCTTCGGCGCACCAGTATGGCTTTGGGGATTGTTGCTCGTCCCGCTCTTGATTGCGCTCTTTGTGCACTCGGAACATCGCGGACTGAAGCGGCTGCAGTTGTTTGTTTCCGCGCGACTGTTGCCGCAGCTCGCTGGAACCGTCAAACGGCGGCGGCGCACTGTAAGATTTGGTTTACTATTGCTTGGCCTTGCACTGGCGATTGTCAGTCTGGCGCAACCGCGTTTGGGTTACACGTTCCAGGACGTAAAGCGTAAAGGACTGGATCTGCTGGTGGCCGTGGACACCTCGCGCAGCATGTTATCTAACGACGTCCAGCCAAGCCGGCTCGATCGCGTTAAACTGGCGATTCAGGATTTGCTCGACGAACTACAGGGTGACCGCGTCGGTTTGATTGCTTTTGCAGGGCGCGCGTTTCTGCAAGCGCCGCTTACGATTGATTACGACGCCGTGGTCGAGGCCGTTAACGACCTCGACACAAAAACCATCCCGGAAGGCGGCAGCAATAT
>DATDAJ010000233.1:0-6667 GCA_036525475.1 Candidatus Udaeobacter sp. | reverse complement strand
GGCACTTCGTTTTCAGGGAAATATTTATCCCTGTCTTCTACATAGACCATCATCTGAAACGGCACCATCTCGACGCCGATCTCCGCCTGGTGTTTGCGGAACAGCTCCTGCGCTTCGTACGGTCCGTAGAATGGCTTGCCATCGGCATCGTTGCCTGGCCCCGCGTGGTCGCGACCGACTATGAAATGAGAGCAGCCGTGATTTTTTCGAATGATCGCGTGCCAGATCGCTTCCCGCGGTCCGCCCATCCGCATCGCCAACGGCAATAAAGCCAGCTTTGCTGTGCCGCGTGGATATTTGGAGACAAGCAACTGATAGCAACGGACGCGCGTGAAGTAGTCCACATCGCCGGGACGGGTCATACCGACGGATGGATGAATCAGAAGGCTTGCTTCGACCTGGCTCGCGGCGCGAAACGTCAATTCCACGTGCGCGCGATGCATCGGATTACGCGTCTGGAACCCGATGATCTTGCGCCACCCTAGCTGGACGAACTCCGCGCGCAGGTCCGACGGTGTAAGCCGAAGAGTCCGGAAATCGTAATGCGTGGGCAGTTGCAAACCTTCCACGCGTCCACCCACGTACCAGCCATGTCCCTTGTTCAGAAGATAATCGACACCGGGATGGATTGCACTGGTGGTTCCAAAAACAGCTTGCGCTTCGGCTTTGCGATCCGGCTGCCATACATCCTCCACATATAACACCGCAAGCATCACGCCTTCCGAGTCCCGCAGGGCGACCTTGCTGCTCCCGGGTTTCAACGATTTCGCAAACGCTTCCGGCACATCGAGCGTAATCGGGATCGGCCAAAGCAAGCCATTGCTCAATCTCATCTCATGGCAGACGCGCTCGTATTCGTCGCGATTCATGAAACCGCGCAACGGTGAGAAGCCGCCACTCAGGAGAAGCTCGAGATCGCGAATCTGCCGGCTGGTCAGGTCCCAGGAGGGAAAATCCTTGGAGCGCCCCTTGAGTTCGGCTGCGTTCTCCTCGTCGAGCTTAAGGTCCACCAGTTCGCCGCCATGCGGGGCAACTAGATGGCCATGAGATTTTGCAGTGTCTATATTCATTAGGAAGAGCGCTTCTATACTATTGAGAGCGGGACGTCGCAATCATGACCGGCTAAGTGACCAAGAACCACATTCACAACGAGAGTTGCGTGTCCAAACTGGTATTTTAACGTCTGGTATGGCAGCAACACATGCAACGGCCTACGATTCCAAAATCGAAGGGAACGTGATTTTCACCCGTTTCGATGCGGCGCTGAATTGGGTCCGGAAGAATTCGCTTTGGCCGATGCCGATGGGGTTGGCCTGTTGCGCCATCGAGTTGATGGCCACGGCCGCATCACGATTCGATATTTCGCGCTTCGGCGCGGAAGTAATGCGCTTCTCGCCGCGTCAATGTGACGTGATGATCGTCGCCGGCACCGTCACGTACAAGATGGCGCTGGCAGTGAAGAGAATTTATGAGCAAATGCCGGAACCAAAATGGGTGATCGCCATGGGCGCATGCGCCTCCACGGGCGGGATGTATCGCTCCTACGCTGTGCTGCAGGGTATCGATCAGCTCTTGCCCGTGGACGTTTACATCTCTGGCTGTCCGCCGCGGCCGGAAGCGTTGCTCGCCGGCTTGATGAAATTGCAGGAAAAAATTTCAGGCGAACGCGCGTTCACAGATCAGGCGCCGCGTTTGGCAGAAAGACTCGAGGAAGCGCTGACATGATTGCATGCTCTGTAGATTCGAATTGTAGGGCAAGCGCATCGCTTGCCTCATCTCCTGTTGCTGACAGGCGGAGCGCCTGTCCTACAACATCATAAGCAGATGACCAGCCAGGAAGCAATCGAGTCGTTGAACAAATCATTTGAACGAAAGGTTCAAAACAGAACTGAATTTCGTGGCGAAACGACGTACGCAATCGCCGTAAGCGATCTCCGCGACATCGCAAAATTCTGCCGAGACGAAGTCTCATTCGATTACTTACTCGACATCACCAGTATCGATAATTTTGGCGAAGAGCCACGTTTCGAAATTGTTTATCATCTGTACTCGATGCCGCATGCGGTCCACCTTCGATTGAAATTGAAACTGTCGGAAGAAGTTGGGGCGCTCGATACCGTTTCAGACATCTGGCCGACGGCCGACTGGCACGAGCGGGAGATTTACGACATGATGGGCATCAAGTTTAACGGCCATCCCGATCTCCGTCGTATTTTGATGTGGGACGGCTACCCGTTCTTTCCGTTGCGGAAGGATTTCCCGCTCGCGGGCTTGCCGAGCGATATGCCCGATGTCGCCTTCACCAAAGTCACACCGCTCGAAGGCGGCCCCTTCGTCACAGTTCCGAGCACCGCCGGTTCCAAGGATCGGGAGCCGCGTGCACACCCGCGCGAACTATAGGGGCGCCTTGCCAAACGCCTCGTTTCTTCGATCACATCAAGCAGCTGAGACCGGCGGCGCTGTTTCCGGTTTGCGCGTGGCGACCATTACGTCTGGCCGCAAAGTTCCATCGCGCGGCGCTGCGGACTTTTGTCCCGATTTCGGATAGGCGATGCGGCTGTGCAACATCGACACGAGCGTGAACCTGAATCGGTCGGCGATCGTTTTCAGTTCGCCGAGAGTGAGATCGCATTCGTCCAGTTGCCGGTCGCCGATGCGTTCTTCGACGATCTCGCTTACAAGCGTTTCGATTTTTTGCGGTGTGGGTTTTTCCACACTGCGCGAAGCACTTTCGATTGCGTCGGCAAGGCTGATAATGGCGCTTTCCTTCGTTTGCGGTTTTGGTCCGCTGTAACGAAAGCTTTCTTCGTGCACCTCAGGAACGTCGTCTTCGCGCAGTCTCATAATCTTGCCACCTGCGAGCGCGTCCTCATGCTGCTGCAGAGCGCGTTGATAAAAATACCGCACGAGCGATGTGCCGTGATGTTCCTGAATAATGTCGATGATGCGCTGGTTTAGTCGATGCTTGAGCGCGAGATCTACGCCCTCTTTGACGTGCGCGATGATGATCAATGCGCTCATCGTTGGCGCCAGATCATCATGAGGATTTCGCTCGAAGCTCATGTTCTCCGTGAAGTATTCCGGTTTCACCAGTTTGCCGACGTCATGAAAATAAGAGCAGACGCGGCAGAGGGTCGCATTGGCGCCGACGGCTTCCGCCGCGGCTTCGGCGAGATTGGCCACCACAAGGCTGTGGTGATACGTGCCCGGTGCTTCGATTGTCATTCGACGCAACAACGGGTGATTAAGATCTGATGCTTCCAACCAGGAAATGTCGGTTGTGATTCCAAACAGATTCTCGAGCATCGGCAACGCGCCGCCCACGATCATCGCGGTGACAATGCCGTTGCCGATGGCAAGAGCGCTTTGCACTCCGACCATGCCCCAGTCATTAGCCGTCGGATAAAACCAGTTAATTGGCCCGATCAAACCGAACGTCAGCGACAACAACCAGATGGCGAGCCCGACGAAGAAACCGGCGCGGATCAATCGACTCCGACGTCGCACCTGCAGCGTGAGAGAGACAGCTGTAAATCCGCTGATCAGACTGGTGATTAAAAGAGGCGCATCGATAGGACCAAACAGCATGCTACTCCACAGGCTCACAAAGAACGCTGCGTAAAGGCCGTGCTGCCGGTTGAGCAACACGCTCAGCACCAGCGGCGCAAAAGCGTATGGCGTAATCAATCCGGCCGTTTCTGGTCTCAAGAAGCGGTAATTGCCACTGTTGCAAACGACCAGCAGCAATTTGGTGACCGCCAGTTGCACAAAAATAACGCCGAGGACGAGAAGAATTCGCGAGTTCTGCTCGAAGCTCTTGGGCTGATTGATCCAAAGCTGCGTGATCGCGGTGGCCAGGACCAGGAGCGCAATGATGTAATTCTTCGTCGGCTCCGCTTGTTGACCGCTAAAGACGAGAAACGCCAGGCCACCGGCAAACAGCGCAAAGATGAAGACCTTTACATGCGACGAGCATTCCACATTGCGCATCAGCTCACTGCGAGGCCGCCGGCGCCGCCGTTTGGGCGATGCCAGGCCCCGTTTGACGAGCCGGCCGCGTTTGAGGAAATCGAACATGGTAATCGTTTATTTGCGAGATTCGGAGGCGGGCCCGCGGTGGGACTGATATGCGCCGATGATGGCGCGCACCAGTTCATGCCGCACAACGTCGCGCTCGGTGAAGTATACCGTCGCGATTCCCGGCACATTCTTTAAGGCCTGTAAGGCCTCGAGCACACCTGACCGCTTGTTTGCGGGCAAATCAATCTGTGTGACGTCGCCGGTCACGACGCACTTGGAATTCAAACCGATGCGCGTCAGCAACATGAACATCTGCTCAGTGGTTGTGTTTTGGGCTTCATCAAGAATGACAAAAGCATTGCTCAAAGTACGTCCACGCATATACGCAAGCGGAGCCACTTCGATCGTTTGCCGTGCGATCGCCCGCTCCATTTCTTCCGGCTCAAGCATCTCACGTAATGCATCATAAAGTGGGCGTAAATACGGGAGGACCTTTTGTTCCAAGTCGCCCGGCAGAAAACCCAGTGCTTCCCCCGCTTCTACCGCAGGTCGGGTTAGAATAATACGGGCGACCTGTTCCTTCTTTAATGCCGCTACTGCCATCGCAACAGCAAGATAAGTTTTGCCCGTACCAGCCGGTCCAATCCCGAAGACAACGTCATGCTTCTGAATCGCCTCCACGTATGCTCGCTGATTGACACTCCGTGCTACGACAGGAGGCTTGCGGGAAGAAGTTACGATTTTGGTCGAAACAATATCGGCGAGACTCTCGTCGCGTTCTTCAGTCACGGTCTTGAGCGTGTAATTGAACTCGTGTTTCTGAATGTCAACGCCTTGTTGCCGGGCTTGCTCAAGCTGTTGAAATACCTGCTGGGCCTTGTCGATCCGACTCGGGTCGCCTTCGAGTTTCACCCAGCCTTCGCGCGTCGTCAGTTTGACGCCTAACGAATCCTCGAGATGCTTTAAAAGCTTAATGTCATTCGCGTAGAGCGACTGCAACGCGCGTGGGCTTTCGAACTGCAAAGTCCGCGATTCAGTCATAATCGTGGCCGCTGCCACGAATTCTAGAGCTAGCGGAAACCATACACCAGCGCCCAGTGCGTGCGGTCCTCTGGCGATTGTTCCACGCTCACAATGATAAAATAACTGCCTGTCGTTTTTGGTATCACATGTGCAGCGGCGAAGTGCCCTTTCTCCCAGCTGTCCGGTTCTTCCGCGAGCTTGCCGTCGGAATCGTAAACGTGAACAGATACCTTTGCCTTGTCGACTTCGGTTCCGAGCCAAAACCAGTATTCGTTTCCTTTGAACAACTGCTGTCGCACAGCTTTCTTCTCGCCAGAACCGAGGTCTCCTCCCCAATAATCCTCGCGCACTTGGAAGCCTTGTTTGACGTACGGTTCGGCGGCCTGAAGGGCAAACGATTGCGCGTCGTCGACCGAAGCAAAAATCGAAGGGCGCAATGCTGTGAGAATCAGCAGCAGAGAGCTTGTACGGACGAAAATCTTCACAAAGCGGTTCATGGAAGCTTTAATCCTTGGTGACGATCCCCTGGCCCAGTCGCGTAGTGATCTCATTAACCTTCTTCACTGTCTCAGGCGGAATCCGGCGATCACCGATATCGATCAAGGGTTTAACCTCGACCAGACCATCCTTAATTTGGTGGATAATTGGAAGATCAAATTCCGGCATCCCCTGCAGTCTTTTTTCAAAATAAGACAGCAGATCAGGCTGGTGCAGCAGCTCTGCGCCGTCCGCGGAAAAATGTTCGTTAACCACTGATGTCAATACTTCGGTTCCGCGCAGCCAGCCACCCAAGCTAACGAGCTGCGACAACTTTTCATCGTGCACCTCGTTCATTGCTTGTTGTACGCTGTTCTGCGTGCGATCCAGTTCCCGGCGCACATTGTTCCAATTCCGCTTGTCTGCTGCCTCAATGATCGCCTTCGCATGCGGTGTGATCGAATTTCCTACGCCGATACCTTTCGCCAGCGTCGTGACACGCTGCCCAATATCCTTCACGGTTTCTGCGTCTTCCGCCTGCACAGCGATAAAACCATCTGCAATTACTGTCCCAAGCAAAAGGGCAATACGTGGACGCTCGGTGAAGTTCGGTCCCTTATCACTGCGGACATGTGCCCTCCAGTTCACCCCACCCAGTTTGTTCAGCGCACCAAAAATCTCGTTAGGCAATGGCACCACAACGTCTTCCACGGTTGTGGATAATTGTTTAATGTTGATCTGCTGTGGCGCCTGCGCGGCATTCGCGCAAATGGCAAAACCGCAGACAACACCCACTGTTTTAAAATATCTCATTAACGGCATCATTGGCACTTTCGACTGTTGATTTCGGCTTAGTATTCAGGATTTAATGGAGCGAATCTTAACCGGAACTCCGACCGACACAACTAATGCCAACACCCATCTCATTCATCCGTTCAAGTCGCAAATCCGAAAGCGATTTGAGCCATCAGTGTCTAAGTCTCAAATCGCCATGAAATTGGACCGGCTGGAGCAGATCCTTGAGCGCGCGGCTTCGAGGCGAATCACCGTCATCGGCGATCTGATGCTTGACGAATTTGTGTGGGGAAAGGTCGGCCGCATCTCGCCGGAGGCGCCGGTCCCCGTCGTGGAGGTGACTGGAGAATCG
>DATDAJ010000232.1:0-3029 GCA_036525475.1 Candidatus Udaeobacter sp. | reverse complement strand
GTGCTCGAAAAGCTCCGGCGTGAAGGATTCGTTCGTGCGCGCATCGATGGACAGATGATCGAACTGGATCGCACTGAACCGATCCGGCTGAAGAAAGGCGAGCGGCACAGGATCGAAGCGGTGGTCGATCGGCTGGTCGTCCGCGATGGTATTCGTGTACGACTGACAGACTCAATCGAAACAGCTCTCAAATGGGGCGGCAATCGCATTGTGGTCTTGAGCCAAATGTCGAAAACGCCCAACGCCCAACGCCCAACGCCCAATGCCGAATCGGAACAGTGGTCAGAATGCCGCTACTCCACGGATTACGGGAATGCTGAAACCGGCTTCAACTTAGGCGAGCTGACGCCTAGACATTTTTCTTTCAACAGCCACCTCGGCGCTTGCCCCGCTTGCCACGGTTTGGGAACACAATTGGTGGTCGATCCGGAGCTGATGATCTCCGACCAAAATAAAACGCTGGCCGAAGGAGCAATCACGCCCTGGCGTCGCGGCACGAAACGCATGCGAAGCTACTATCGGCATCTGCAGGATGCGCTCATTAAACACTTCAACGTGAAAGAAGACGTGCCGTTCGCCGATTTGCCTGAAGCATTTAAAGCCGCGCTTTACTTCGGCACTAATGGCCAGCCAATTGAAATGCGGTTTGGCGGCAACGGTGAAAAGAAAACCACAAAACCATTCGAGGGACTCGTGCCCCAAATGCAGCGGCTTTATGAGCAAACCGAGAGCGAGTTCACGCGCAATCGGATTCGAGCATTCATGACACGCGAGACATGCAAGGTCTGCTGCGGCGCAAGACTCAAACCGGAAATCCTTGCTGTCACAATCAAGGCTAACCACGGCCGCGAATTGAACATCCACCAGTTCAGCCAGCAAACCGTGGAAGACGCGCTGCAATTCATTGGCGGTCTCGACCTGAGCGAGCAGCAGCAGACCATCGTAACAGACGTCGTCCGCGAGATTCGCTCGCGCCTGCAATTTCTCGTCGAGGTCGGGCTAGGCTATCTCACATTGGATCGCGAGAGCGGCACGCTTTCCGGCGGCGAAGCGCAACGGATACGCCTCGCCACACAGATCGGCTCCGGTCTGGCTGGCGTTCTCTACATTCTTGATGAACCCAGCATCGGTCTGCATCAACGCGACAACTCGCGTTTACTGGGAACGCTGCGAAAACTGCGCGATCTTGGGAACTCTGTCATCGTAGTCGAGCACGATGAAGAAACGATCCGGGCTGCCGACCACATTCTTGATCTTGGTCCAGGCGCAGGGCCGCGTGGCGGCGAGATTGTGGCAGAGGGAATTCTCGACGACATCGCGCGCGCGAAAAATTCTTTGACTGGCGATTATCTTTCCGGCCGCGCGCGCATTGCGGTTCCAAAACAGCGCGCTCAGCCGCGGCCCGATGGCTGGCTTACAGTTGTAGGCGCGAGTGAAAACAACCTGAAGAAAATCGATGTCTCATTTCCTCTCGGTTGCCTAACATGTGTGACTGGTGTTTCTGGCAGCGGCAAATCGACTTTGGTGGACGACATTTTGCGGCGCGCCCTTTTCCGGCATTTTTACAATTCGAAGGATAAGCCGGGAGCTCATAAGGCGATTCGCGGACTGGAACAGATCGATAAAGTAGTTGTGATCGATCAAAGCCCAATCGGCCGGACGCCGCGCTCGAACCCGGTTACATACACGGGCGCGTTCACCCCGATACGCGAACTGTTCGCGCAATTACCCGCAGCGCGGGTCCGCGGTTATGACGCAGGTCGATTCAGTTTCAATGTCAAAGGCGGTCGTTGCGAGAATTGCGAGGGCGGCGGTTTGATCAAAATCGAGATGCACTTCTTGCCCGACGTTTACGTCGAATGCGAGGTTTGCCGAGGCAAACGGTACAACCGCGAGACTCTCGAGATCACCTACAAAGGCAAGAATATTGCCGATATGCTCGATCTAACCGTGGACGAAGCCGCGCGATTCTTCCGCAATGTGCCAACAATCGCGGAAAAGCTCAATTCACTGCTCGACGTTGGCTTGGGCTATCTACGACTCGGCCAGGCCGGAACGACTCTTTCCGGCGGCGAAGCGCAGCGCGTGAAACTTGCCACAGAGCTTGCCAAAAAAGCCACCGGTCGCACTGTTTACATTCTCGATGAACCGACGACCGGGTTGCATTTCGCCGATATTGAAAAATTACTGGAGGTGTTGATGAAGCTCCGCAACGCGGGCAACACCATCGTGGTAATTGAACACAATCTCGAGATGATTAAGTGCGCCGACTGGATCATCGATTTGGGTCCTGAAGGAGGCGAACAAGGCGGCGAAGTGGTCGGATCGGGTCCGCCTGAGCGAGTCGCTACTATTCCGGCCAGTCATACCGGGCAATACTTACCGGCAATGCTGGAGAGAAGATGAGACATATAGGACGCTTAGCGCTCGCATGCCTGATCGGGGTACTCAGCCAAGTCGCCCACGCAGATTTCTCGACTGAAATAGCCGAGGCCAGTACGCCGCTTTCAGAAGGCGTGCCGGAGGTCGCGGTCGTGCGGTTGCAATCTCTGCTAAACAAAAATCTGCCAGAACCACAATGGCGCGCAGTCGCCGAAAAACTTGCGGAAGCGCAGGTGGCCGCAAACGAACCGGAGGCCACTCTAATTCTTTTAACCGACGCGAGGTTACGCGACTTGCCATGGGCGCAATTCTGGCGCGCCCATTCGCTGGCCAGTCTGCACCGGTGGGCTGACGCGCTGCCGCTTTACGAGGAATTGACTAACGACACTTCGCCGTTTCAGAAAGCAGCTGTTTTTGGCGCGGGCGACACGTTACGCGCGTTAGGAAAACGCCAGGAGGCTTTGAGAAAATTTGTTCTGCTGGCGCATGATGAGGAATGGGGCACGCGAGCGCAGTTGCGAGCGGCTGAGTTGCACATTGACTTGGGGAACGCTCCCGAGGCACGCCGGCTTTTGGAGCAATTGCAACCAGTTTCCGTTGCAGAAAGGCGCGAGCGGCGTGTGTTGCGCGGGCGCCTCGAACTGATT
>DATDAJ010000231.1:0-4751 GCA_036525475.1 Candidatus Udaeobacter sp. | reverse complement strand
CAGCAGCCGCTCGCTCGATACCCGCGATGCGCTGGAGGAAGAACGGCGCTTGTTCTACGTGGCGATCACGCGTGCGCGCGACGAGCTTTATCTCACCTATCCGCACATGCGCCTGAGTGGCGGCTACGGCGACGTCTTCCAGCGGCCGTCGCGTTTTTTGCAAGAGATTCCAACTGATCTCGTGGAAGACTGGCAGGTAAAAAGGGGCTGATCTTTTTGAGCCACGGATTAACACGGATGAAACACGGATAAGAGATGCTGGAAATCGGAGACGAACATCCTGACAAATTGCTGCATCGAGGGGTTACTGAAGCAATTCTTGGGGCTGCCTTCGACGTCCATAGTGAACTCGGATATGGATTTCTCGAACGCGTTTATCAGCGCGCGTTACAAGTCGAGCTGAGCCGTCGGGGCTTTTCCGCCGAGATCGAAAGACGCATTCAGGTAAAGTACAAAGGCGTCATCGTTGGGGATTATGATGCTGATTTGATCGTAGCAGGCTCGGTCGTCGTCGAGATCAAAGTTAACCCGCAATACGATAAACGCGATGAAGCTCAATTGCTCAACGAATTGAAAGCAACCGGCCTGAAGGTTGGACTATTGGTCAATTTCGGCCGAATGAAAGTCGAGTACAAACGCCTCGTCTTCTAAATCCGTGTTTCATCCGTGTTCATCCGTGGCTGAATGAATCTGTCGCCGGACAAGAAGATCGCTGGTGTGCTCGTGCCGCTGTTTGCGTTGCGGCAACAGAACGACCTGGGAATCGGCGATCTCGGCGCGTTACGGGAATTTATTGATTGGATTGCAGAGATCGGATTCACCCTTGTTCAGCTTCTGCCCATCAACGAAACCGGAGCGGATAACAGCCCCTACAATGCCATTAGCGCGATCGCGATCGAGCCAACGACTTTGCACCTCGCGCCAGGTACACCCGAGGACTTAACGCGCAATGATTTCGAGGACGCACTCTCCGAGATCGACATCGCGGGCCTGCGCCGTGGCCGCGTAAAATATCGGCAGGTCAAAGAACTAAAGCAGCGCATTTTCGAGAAGGCGTTCGCGAATTTCTCCGCTCGCGCCGACGAAAAGCGACAATCAGAATTCCAACGGTTCTGCGAAGCCGAATCGCCCTGGTTGCGCGATTACGCGCTGTTCCGCGTTCTCATCGAGCAAAATAAGGGCAGCGCCGCGTGGGACCAGTGGCCCCAGCAGCATCAGACGATCGAAAGTGCTCGTAATTGGCTGCGCGAGCTTCCGTTGGAGAAGCAATCAGCCGTGACGCGCCGTCTCGATTTCTTCTGTTACGTGCAATGGATCGCACAGCAGCAATGGCGCGACGTTAAAGCGCATGCGGAGCAACGCGGCGTGGCGCTGATGGGCGATATTCCGTTCGGCGTCAGTTATTACAGCGCCGACGTCTTCTCGCGCGCCGACGAATTTTTGCTCGATTGGTTCGGTGGCGCTCCTCCCGAGCCGCATTTCAAGGACGACGCATTCACGCAAAAATGGGGACAAAACTGGGGCATTCCGCTCTACCGCTGGGGCGCCATGCGCGCCAACAATTTTCAATGGTGGCAAGAACGGGTGCGCGCTACCCGACGGATCTTTCATCTGTTCCGGATCGATCACGTCCAGGGATTTTACCGCGTTTATGCCTTTCCGTGGCGGCCCCAAAGGAACAAGGAATTCTTGCCGCTGGATCAACACCAGATGCTGGAACGAACCGGCGGGCGTGCGCCGCATTTCGTTTCACGCGATGACGACACACCCGAACACCGCGAAGCGAACAAGCGCGAAGGCGAAGAATACTTGTGCGTTATCATGGACGAAGCCGGCGCCGCGCGCGTGGCCGGGGAAGATCTCGGCGTGGTGCCCGATTACGTGCGACCTAGTTTGCAATCGCTTGGCATAGCGGGATTCAAAATTCCACAATGGGAAATCCGCGATGGAATGATCATTCCCCGCGACCGATACGAGCGGCTATCGGTGGCGACTTACGCAACACATGATCACCAACCAATTCGCGCTTTGTGGGAAGAAGCACTCGAGCTTCCGAACTCCGAGAGGGGACAACAGGCGCGAGCTACAATCGAGAAGATCGCGCTTTTCGCGGGGCTAAATTCTAAAATCGACCAGCTCGATTATGAGAAGGATTTTTATCCCGCGATGATGGACGCGCTTTTCAGATGTAACTCCTGGATTGCAGTGGTCATGATCACCGATCTACTCGCGCGCGAATACCGGTTCAATGTGCCCGGGACAAAGGCGAACCTGAATTGGACACGGAGAATTCAGCGCTCAATCGCAAAGCTGCGTTCTAGTCCGAGAGAGCGAAAGCGAATGCAGTTGATTCGAGAGCTGCTGATGAAAACCGCGCGCGTTTGAATCTTCGGGGAGCGCACGCGCTCTCGCGTGCTGGCGATGGCGTCCTCGCCAACGCGAACTTTTTTGAACAAGAGTAAACCTACTGTCCTAGCGGGATGATGCATTTCGGCGAGGCGCCGAAATGTGCGTGCGAGGCGCACGCGCTCCCCATGGGATCTACGCGCTTTTTTCGATGGGTGCGCCGACTTTGTTGCCCCACTCCGTCCACGAGCCGTCGTAGTTGCGAACGTTGTTCAGGCCTAACAAGTAGGTCAGCACAAACCAGGTGTGACTGGAGCGCTCGCCGATTCGGCAATAGACGACTGTGTCTTTGTCGGGGCTGACGCCGCACTGCTCGAAATAGAGCTTTGCCAGTTCCGAGGCTGGCTTGAATGTGGCATCATCGTTTGTGGCCGTCTTCCACGGCATGCTCTTTGCCCCGGGGATATGACCGCCGCGCAGCACGCCTTCCTGCGGATACTCGGGCATGTGCGTGATCTCACCTCGGTATTCGCCCGGCGAGCGTACGTCGATCAGCGGTTTACCACCTTTGCTTTGCGCCAATGCTTCATCGAAGAATGCGCGAATCTCCTTGTCGAAGCGTTTCTTCGGCACCGGATACGTTGTCTCCGCGTATTTTGGAGCCTCGCGCGTCATCGGACGGGCTTCCGCTTTCCATTTGTCGCGACCGCCGTTGAGAATTTTCACTTTCTCATGGCCAAACAACCGGAACGCCCAAAGCGCGTAACACGCCCACCAGTTCGCCTTGTCGCCGTAGAAAATGCAAGTGGTATCCGGCGTAATGCCGTGACGGCTGCAAAGCCGCGCAAATTTTTCAGGTGAGATATAATCGCGAATCAGCGGATCCTGAAGATCGGCGCGCCAATCGATGTGCACCGCACCGGGAATATGCCCGGTGTCATAAAGCAAAATGTCCTCATTCGATTCGATGACGCGGATCCCATCGTCTTTGAGATGTTTTTCCAGCCAATCGGTCTCCACCAGCGCTTCCGGATGCGCGTATTCAGTTGGATGCGTAGTCATAGGAAGAAAATTTGCGGCTACTGTCGCGGGCGAGCAAGGGATTTCGGGTTCAGTCGAAGGCGCGTCGCTGGGAACACGCTCAATGCAAAATGGTATCAGCCGGATAAGCCATGCCGTTTTTGACTACAGTGTCGATATCAGAAGCGTGCGCGATGTCGTCCAACGGATTTGAATTGAGAATCACAAGATCGGCGAAACAGCCGTTTTCGAGTTTGCCGACACGCGCACCGGTTTCGCCGCCGAAAAGTTTCCCAGCGTTCGCTGTGGCGCATTGCAGTATCTGCATGGGCGTAAGCCCAGCTTCTTTCATCAACTGAAATTCCCGGAAGAGGGCTGGCCCGTGAATGGTTCCGATGTTCCCCGCGTCAGTTCCCGCGGCGATGGTCACGCCGGCATCTTCGAGCTTCTTCAAATTCGGCAAAGCGACATCGTACGTTTTCTTAATCCTGTCGAGCGCGGCTTTCTGATCAGCTAGGGCGTCCTTGACTCTTTGCGGCAGTTTGTCCTGCGGAATCTTTGTCACATCGAGCGACGCGATCACTTCCGGGTTGCCCCACTTTTCCTCCTCTGGAGTGAGATTCAGTTGGTGCGAAAACGTCCGGCCGTACCGTTCAAACACTACCAGCGTCGGACACAAAACGACGTCGCGATCCTTCAATAGCTTCACAAACGCGTCATCGACCGGTTTATCAATCACGCTGTGGACAAGCACGTTCGCGCCTTCTTCCACTGCCGCGCGCGCAGTCTCGAGCTCGGTTGCGTGCACGGCGACACGAATCTTGTGGGCGTGACTCTCTTCGATTGTCGCGCGGACGATGGGCCGGAAGGCATCGACGGGGTAATCTTTGTCGACGATGTACCAGATCTTCACCAGATCCGGTTTTTGTTCCGCTAGTTTGCGCACGAACTCGCGCGCTTGATCGGGCGTGTCGATCTTCACGATTGGCGGATCGCCGAGATCGAGTTTCTCGCGAGAGACGCTTGAGATGAGCGGGCCCGCCACGGCTACGCGCGGCGCTTTCGCAGTTGCGTTGGCCTTCTTGCGGACCTCGAGGTTCCACATCGGTCCGCCGACATCAACGACGCTGGTTATTCCGCTGCGAATGTAGCGCGCAAGGACGTCGTCGAGGTGCGATTTGATCCACGCGACTTCGTCTTTGTACGGGCGGACGTCGTTGAAATCGGCGCCGTCCGGTCGCGTGAACAAATCAGCCGATTGAAAGAAGTGCACGTGCGTGTCGATGTACCCCGGCAAAATGAATTTGCCGACGCAACTGACTTGTTTGCCGAGCGTGGCGGCGTCCTGTTTGCCCATCGAAACGCGTTCAATCTTGTCCCCGTTG
>DATDAJ010000230.1:0-10054 GCA_036525475.1 Candidatus Udaeobacter sp. | reverse complement strand
GCGTCGCGCGATGAAGCAAATCTAATTGGCCGGCGACTGAGGCGATCACGTTTAGCAAGCGCTCATTTTGGGCACGCGACTCGCGCATAAAAAATTCGATAACAGCGATGACCTGGTTGCCCGAGAGGATCGGAATTCCCACGCCCGTTTTTAAACCTGCGATCCGTGCGGCCGCCGATCGCGGAAAATTAGGATCGTCAATGACGTTCTCAACCCAGGTCGGCCGTTTCGATTCCCACACGCGTCCGGGAAGCCCAACGCCCGGCTTAAAGTGAGATGTCTCAGAAGCCGTCTTGAAAGGTTTCAGCTCACCATGATCGCAATACCACATTGAAACCAAATCAAGAGCAGTTCCTGGTGGATTTGGCACCCATGCGTGTCCCAGCACCCAGCCCGTCTTCTCGCAAACGTCGCGAAGCACAACTTCCAAGGCCGATGACAGATCCTCGGCTGTCGTCAATTCCGTTGTAATTGTTTGGAGCAAACTAAGCTGCTCTTCACTTTCGTGGCGCTTCTGTTCCGCGCTTTCAGCTCTATTACGATCCCTGCTCATAGACTCGGCGAGATTAATCCTGTGATACGCGACGGCATAATTCCATTAGACCAAAGGCCTACAAAGGCCAACCGATGCAAGGTAGGTACGGCCCCCATGGAAGCAAAAACGAAACGCCGCGCGGTCTCCACCGCGGAACAGTGAGCTCTTATTTTGTCGGCAAATCCGAAGGCGATTTCACACAGCGAAAACCGAGATGATTCGTCCCGGTGTTCACTTCGCCTTTGCCGCGCGTGCCGACGATGTAGCGTGAGCAATATTGCTCATTGCAAAGAAACGACCCACCGCGATGGACACGCTTCTTCTCGTTAGGCTCAGCAGGATCCAATGGCGAATCCGGCCCCTGCGGGTTGCGCGCCACTCCGCCTTTGTCTGCCAGCGTCTGGTAGTAATCAGGGCGATACCAATCGCTGCACCATTCCCATACGTTTCCGGCCATGTCGTAGAGCCCGTAGCCGTTCGGTGGAAACGATTTCACCGGCGCGATGTTGGCGTAACCGTCTTCGCCTGCATCTTTCACTGGAAATGCTCCCTGCCATGTGTTGGCCATCCATTTGCCGTCGCGACGAAATTCGTCGCCCCAGACGTATGTTTTTCCTGACAAACCGCCGCGCGCCGCAAATTCAAACTCCGCTTCGGTCGGCAAACGTTTACCGGCCCATTTTGCGTAAGCTACCGCGTCGGGGTACGCGATGTGCAGCACTGGGTAATTTTCCTTGTCTTTGATGTCGCTTTGCGGACCGAGCGGGCGACGCCAGTTCGCGCCTTTGATATAGCTCCACCATTGATAATGATTGTTTAGCGGAACCTCGTGATCGGTCGGCGCGAAAACGACTGCGCCCGCTACGAGATTCTCCTCGGGGGCAGTCGGGAATTCTTCTTTTGAGGGCGTGCGTTCAGCAATTGTGACGTAATTCGTCGCCCTGACGAACTTCTCAAACTGCGCATTGGTCACCGGAGTCGCATCCATCCAGAAAGCATCTACGTACACACGATGTACCGGCTGTGAGTCATTCGAAGGCATCGGCATTGCATGACTTCCTTCGCCGCCCACCGCCGCGCCCATGGAAAATTCGCCCCCGGGGATCCACACCATCCCGTCAGGCGCTTTGCCTGCCGGCGAATTCTTGGTTGCGACAGTCGGCTGAAATTCCGCCGTGCCGCAAAACGCCGAGGCTTCAGTTAACATGACGATCGCGCAAAGCGTGAGCGTCTTTCCAAGAGAGTTTGTGATGGTCATTTATTTTAGTTCGGGGTTCTGCAACGCCTGCCACCATCATAGCTGCGAAGAGGGAGTTGCAAGTTTTTGTGACGTCCGCTTTTCGAGCAACGGTAGGGATTAAAAGTAATAAACGACCGTTACGCCGACTTGAAATCTTTTCGCTCCGCTACTGAGTGGCTTTTGAAATGTTGCGCTAAGCACAACCGGAATCTTTGAAAGGCGCTTCGCGATGCCAGCGGTCAGACTGTGAGCCCATCGATCGCCGTTGTTGAAATCCAGCAAGGTCCGATATTTTGCGCTTACTGACCAGTGCTGTGGAAGGATGAAGGTCGCGGGTACCGACATGTCAAGATAACTTTGCGGCCGAACATCATCTTCTTCAGCAATCGAACGGTTGTACTCGACATTGGGTGACAAACTCAACCAGTGGCTAAAGTCGTGAGCAATTCCCCAGCCCCATTTCAATCGCCACACGCTTTCTGCAAAAGAGGGATCTGAAGCAGTATCAGCATGCAGCTCAATGCCACCAGCCATCCTCCACTTGTGACTCAAACGAAACGCGGTGCCTGTCCCGAGTTCCACGTCGCCGACACCTCCGGTATCGAGGTGATCTAATCCCGGAGTAGTTCTGTCATAGACGAAGGGCAACTTGAAACGTATCGCCCAATCCTGGCTATCACTGACACGCCAGCCCCACAAGCCGGTGAATGTCCAATTCGCCCTTTCAGCGCCATCCTTGAATTGATCCCACTCTGATTCCAGCGAGACGTGAGTTGCGAGCAGGGTGGGATCATTTAATTGTTTCAATTCGTCTGCCGTTGTCGGATTAGGCCCTGGTTCAGCTGCAACTCCGTGGTCGTACGCAAGTAGTAACAGCGTAACAATGAACAACCACTGCAACAATTTTGAGACAACACACATGCGTTCAATGAACATGATCGGCAGCCACGAGCTACAACACGGACGAGACTTTCGATAACTTGGATTTAGCTCGTGTCTTTGGACAGATGGGCCAACGTTTTGATCATCGGTGCGCCGGGAACCCGCACGACGCCGGCAAATGGATGGTCGAGTTCGAGGATAATGAACACAGCGCACGCAACGGAGAACGCACCGGCGATCAGGGCAAGAGTGCTTGTAGCATTGCCCGGCGCGAGAAGACTAAAACCGAGGAAGATCACCACGAGCCATATTACCAACGCAATCAGCAATGGCGTTGATACCGACGAGACCCCCTGCGCTTGCACCAGAGCTCGAAGCTCCGCCAACTCGATCATCAGCTTGGCTGCCTCCGTTTTGAGAACACGTTGCGCATCATCCTGCGGCGCGAGACTACTAATCGCCGCGTATACAGCATCACCCATCTGCTCGTTAGGATCTAATCGAACTGGACGACGTCCCTCGGCCGGCCACGTGCGTCCGACGGCTTCGGCGACCGAGTCGCGAAGTGCACGGCGCGCTTCCAGTGTTTGCGGTCCGTAAAGCACCAACACACGATCCAGCAAAGCGATCTTCGCGGCCATCTGCATCACTTCGCTTCGCGCAGTGTCGAAAGAACTCTTTGCTGAACTAACAAGAAGTCCCAGGAGTATCGCCGTCATAGTCGCGACAAGGCCAAGCGCGAGCTTCACGGCGTCTTTGGAATCGGTGCTGAGGTGCTCAGCGGGAACGAGTCGTCGTAGACGCGCTCCAACCACAGTCACTCCTACTAGAACTGCGAACAAAATTGCAGCAATACTACTGATAATCATCCCGACAGTTCAGCGCGATTATTTTGCAATGTTAGCTCTGACGGCATCAGCCAAAGGATAAATATTTTTGCTCATGCTTCCCGCGAGACACGACTGCACGCCAATTCAGGTGCAACTTTCCGTCGCTATGAAAATCAGGTTTTTGTTACTGTAACTGACTAGATTTTTCAGGCTTGTCCTTTTGCGCAACCAGAATCTGAAAGTTCGGAGGACTCTGCGTGCTTGGATCTACAGGCCTATCAGTGAAGATGAGAGTCGCACCTGGCGTGATGACGGACTTTGCCTTGTCGAGGAATTCAGGCGGCAGCCCACTCTTCTGCACGGTCAGAAAAACACTTTGATTTGATTTGCTCTCTCCAGTCGCTGTCACTTCCGCCCAGCGAAGATGTCCGTCCGCATCTGTTCCCTGCATTGCGCTAAAGACCAAGTCGTCAAGAGGCAAAATCACCTGCGGATTTGGTATTCCGGCCCGGCCGATTTCCACGCCATTGCGATACACATAGACTGTTTTGTCCACGCTGCTCGCTATCACAGATACTGGACCACTCGGGGACTTGTCTGGATCCCAGTCAAATTTGCCGGCGGTGATCGGCTCACTTTCCTGACCGCTTTGGGAAAAGAACAGACCGGGGTGCACGGTTGTCGCAGGCGCGGAGTGCGCGTCCGCGATGATCACCGTCGCGCCTTTCATTGTCACTCCGAACAGCAGCTTGGAAAATTCAAGCGGAAGCCGGACGCATCCATGGGAATCGGGGTATCCCGGTAGATCTCCGGCATGTAATGCGATCCCGCCCCAGGTCACGCGCTCCATGTAAGGCATCGCCGCCCCCTTGTAGATACTCGAGGTATGATGCACCTCTTTTTCCAGGATCGTGAAAACGCCAGTGGGAGTAGGGTGACCCGGACGCCCAGTGCTGACGCTCGATCGTGCGATGCAGATCCCATTCCGATACACATACGCCACCTGCTCAGTAATGCTGGCCACGATCAAGAGCGGCCCTTCCGGCGCGCGCTCAGGTTCCCAAACATATTGACCGGGTTTCAGCGTTAGCGTTTCCGGAGAGACTCGGACGCCTTCGGTAAAGGTTTCAGCCAACATGAATGACCACGCAAGAACGAACAACCCGGTAAGGATAGCGATCGATGACAGGAATAAAGATTTCATGGCATCAATGGGCAGTTGGCGAGTCCGCGTGATGCTTCTGGTCGCTCTCGGCTGCCAATCTCTTTGATGTGACGCAAGTCCGGATTGCCGTGCTAGGCAACCGGCTCCCAATGTAGTTCTCGATGCAAATCACTCGAAGAAGCTGGCATTATGTTTAGGAACGCGCGTTGGAATACACAATCTTCACGGACAAATCCAGTTGGAAATTCTCGTTCCGATTTACAGCCGGTCGAAGGGACATCACATTGCGGAAAGAGCCAGCCGAATGGCGGTGAGAAATTCCTCGTCGTCGAATGGCTTGGTGAAAAAAGCTGACGCGCCGGCTTTCAAAGAGGTGGAACGAACGAGCGGATCGTCTTTTCCGGTAAACATGATGACGCGCGTAGACGGTGAAAGCTCCCGCACCCGCGATTGAACCTCGAGGCCGTTCATGAGCGGCATCCAAACATCAATGATGGCAATCGTAGGCCGATGAACCTTCACATAATTTAGAAACGGATCCGGCTCGCTGAATTGTTCAGGGTGCCAACCTGCCGACATGAGAAGCCGATTGAGGCCCCTCAACACGGAAGCGTCGTCGTCGAGAAGGCAGATCCGATCTGGGCGTGGAGCAAGCAAAACAAGTGAATACTACGCTCGCTTTCGACGCGGCCATATTAGACCTTAGTCTCACGTCGCTTGACCGACGCTATCTGTGCTGATTCGACCAAACGCACCAAATCAGCGACCGACACGCATCATGCAGAAGGTCCGTTCACCGGAAGGACAAATTCAAATTGAGCCCCACCAGCATCGGCGTTTTTCCCCGCGATGGTGCCGCCGTGCGATTCAAGGATCGAACGTGCAATTGCCAGGCCCATTCCCAGTCCTTCTTTTTTGGTAGTGAAGAAGGGATCGAACAGAGTATCCTGCATCTCCGCCGAAATTCCGACACCGTAATCGCGCACGCTCGCGCAAACTGTATCATCACCGTTTGATTGCGTGGCGATCACGACCTTGCGCCTGGAGATCGGTGTATCTCGCATCGCATCGAATGCGTTGATCACAAGATTCAGCAACACCTGTTGAAGTTGAACCGGGTCGGCTTCGATGGCGCGCAAACTCGCATCAAGCGATGTTTCCACCTGGCACGAACGCAGCACTGCATCGTGAGATATCATGCGCACTGTGTCCACCACGACCTCGTTGAGATTCACCGAGCGACGTTCCACCTGCTCTTTCTTTACCATGCCCCGAATGCCGCGAACTATCTCACTGGCGCGGCGACCATCTGCGATGATGTCACCGAGCAATTCGCGAATTTCTCCCTGATCAACATCCCCGCGATCGATGAAACGCTGTCCAGCGGCCGCGTTACTGAGAATTCCAGCCAACGGTTGATTCAACTCATGAGCAATGGAGGCAGACATTTCGCCCATTAACGCCACACGACTGAGGTGACTGAGCTCGTCACGTTGCCGCAGCGCTTCGGCTTCAGCGAGCTTGCGTGGCGTTATATCTATGGAAACACCAATGAGCCGAGCGCCTTTGCGATTATCCCCCGCTACGCAGCGTGCACGCGCGCCGATCCAGCGCAGAGTTCCATCCGGTAACAAAACACGATATTCGATTTCGTATCCACCGCCGGTTTCGATTGCGCGTTTGACGGCGGAATCGCGAAGCGCACGATCCTCCGGGTGAACGCGACCTTGAAACGCGGCGTGGTCGAGGGCAATCTCGGAATCAAATTGAAACAAAGTGCGCGCGCTGTCAGACATCCAAAGTTCGTTGGTGCCGGGGTCCATCTCCCACACCCCAAGATGAGCTGCTTCGGCTGCGAGAACGACTCGTTCCTCGAATTCGTGCAAAGCCTCTTCCTTTTTCATTAATTCTGTGATGTCCACGCATGAGCCGATGTAGCCGGCGAACCCTCCCTGCGCGTCATGGCGTGCCACGCCCTGATCCGAAAGCCAGCGATACTCGCCATCGTTTCGCCGGAGCCGGTATTGCATAACGAATGGCTGCCGCGCATCGAATGCTTCGGTGTAAACCTCCAGGCATTTTTGCAGATCGTCCGGGTGCACGCCTTCAGCCCAGCCGTTTCCAAGCTCCTGTTCGATGCTGCGGCCAGTAAACTCTAACCACGGCTTGTTAAAGAAAGTGCAGAGCTTATCCAAGCCGGCCATCCAGATAAAGACGGGCGCAGCATTCGCGACGTTCCGGAAACGTGACTCGCTTTCGCCCAGTTCGGTGGCTCCAGTTGTGCGTTCCTCGATGACTGTGGCCAGAAACAACAGCGGAATCGCTAAGACGATTAGAAATATTTGGATTGAAAGAGCGTCTTGTTCAGCTGGTCCGCCGGAGAATGGTCCATGCCCGTGGGCTGCGCTCCAGATCGCCAGAAAGCTGACAATCGAAACGGCAGTGCTTGCTCCCAAAGAGCCGAATCGTACTGCCGCCCAAAGAAGGAATGGGAGCGGGAGAAAGAGAAGAGCCGAGTCCACTCCCGATCCGAATTTATAAAAGACAGCGTAACTTACGAGCAACAGACCAACAAATAGCGCGCATGCCTCCAGGTAACGCGAAAGCCGGGCTGTGCGCAAGGGCTGGATTTCAGTCGTCGCCCACGTCACGACTAATGGCACAATTATCAACGCGGCGAGGGCGTTTGAAAAAAGGCGTACTCGGATCAGCTCCCAGTAGGTGTCCTCGCCCCAATGGTTCCATACAACAAGCGCGGCATCTAAAAACGAAGACAAGAAGGGGGCGATGAACACCACGCAAAGGCAAAACAGGCCCACGTTGCGAAGTGTTATGAAACGAATAGGCCCGCCCACCAGGTACCGCATCAACCCGGCGCCGATCAGTGCTTCGCAGGAGTTGCTGAGGAACCAGCAGAAAATCATCAGAGGTGGAACGTGACTCTGTAATTGCGCCGCCAGATGCGCTGGAAGCGCAGCCAACAGCACGACCCACCAACTGCGCGGCGGCGTCAACAAAAGCGCCGCGACGAGAATAGAATTCGGAGGCCAAAGAACAGAGACAGGATGAGGTTGAAACGTGAGTGCAAAACCGATTTTGCAACCCAGATAATATCCAGCGAACACCCACAGCCCGATGATCAAGAGACGCCGGTCGAAAACCGCGCTTCGAATGTTCCCGTTACCCGCTGCTGATTGAATGTTCGCAGCTTCAAAAGATACGGATATACCCTTCATCTTCAGCGAACCTCAATTTAGTCTTGGCTTTGAGGGGAACGCTTTGTCGGGTAACAGAAAAAAATGCATCGAATGCAGAAGAGAGTCCCGATGTGACTGTAGCGATTGCGGTGCCTCCAACCACACCAATGCCTGCCCTTAGCTGGCAACTTCTTCCCACGGCACCCCGCATTATTACATGGCCGCATCCTTGGGAGAAGCGTTATTTTTGATGTCGCTGCCGGTGGTCATTTTGTTGAAATGCCAGGGAGGGGACTCGAACCCCTACGGATTTCTCCACCAGATCCTAAGTCTGGCGCGTCTGCCAATTCCGCCACCCCGGCAAATTGCGATGCTTACGAACGTCGCTTTGTTGGCCGCTTCGGGCAAATTGCGCTTGTAAGCTTCCTCCGGTTCCTGCGACAAATCGAAGGATGGCAGCACAAGAGGTGAGTCGACCCGTTTTCCTTCCGGTCATTATCGGCACCCCGCGACAAGGCCGCCTAACCGAACCCGCCGCAAATTTCGTTTTTGGTGAAGCATCGAAGCGCAGCGATATCAAAACGGAATTGATCGACATCCGCAAAATTCCCATTCGCATGGATGACGCCGGCGAAGCGCTAAAGGACAGCGAGTTCTGCGCCACGGTCGAACGCGCCGACGGCCTGATCATCGTAGCGCCGGAATACAATCACAGTTTTCCAGGACTGCTGAAGCATGTGCTGGATACAAATCTAAAGGAATACATTCATAAAGCGGTTGGCGTCTGTGGCGTGTCCGCGGGTCCCTTCGGCGGTGCGCGGATGATCCAGAGTCTGGTTCCAGTGCTGCGCGAGCTCGGCCTCGTCACGATTTTCTCGGATGTCTATTTCGGCACGGCCGGAAAGCTCTTCGATCCAGTGACCGGCAAGATCACCGATCCAGCTTACATCCGTCGCGTGGAGAAATTCCTAAACGAGCTTGTTTGGATGTCGCGCGTGTTACGGTTTGGCCGGGAAAATATTCCTGCCGCCTGATACACAGGCGTTTGCGTTCAGCTCGCTGAGATCCGCGCGACATAATCTGCAATTTCGTCTTCGTCGATTGGACTTTGAAACAGGCCGATGTGGTCGTCAGGTCTGATCAGGCAGAAGTATTCCGTTCTCATTCCGTAGAGCCGCGCGAAATCACTGTAAATATCGATCAAACAATCAGGATCTAATAGCGAATCTGAGCCTCTTTCGGCGATGACGTACATGGTGATATCCGCCACGCGGAGTCGTGTTTTGATCCGATCGATCTGAGCCTGGCTGGTCTTCCCTTCAAATCGCGCAAGTGCGATTGGACGGAACGGCCGAAGCAATTCGAATAATGTGACGATTTTGTCTTTGTGGCGAAATGCGACATCCGGCGCGCGATCACCCGCTTTTAACACCGTACGGATCGAAATCGACTCGTTATGCCGCGACAATGTATTGCCGCGATAGTTCACATGAAGCTGGGCGAGTTTCGCGAAGAGTTTCCTTTGCACGAATTCGCTCCGCATGACTGGGAGCACGATCAAGTCGCGAATCAGTTTCGTAATCGAATCCGGGGCGAGGAGTAAACGTGTGGTCCGGTCCGTTTCCTTCAACACTTCCGCAGCTTTCGGCCGGCGTTCCTCTTCATAGGTATCCAACAAGTCTTCCGGAGCGCCACGCAGCACGCGACCCAATTTCCAAGCCAGATTCACTGCGTCCTGGATCCCGGTCACGATCCCCTGACCGCCGGTCGGACTGTGGACATGGGCAGTGTCGCCGGCAACAAAAACTCGCCCGAGCCGATATCGATCGACCAAACGGCAATGGATTCTGAACTCGGAAATCCATGTCGGGTTGTGGATCTTAATTTCGGCAGCACCGGTCCGTTCGATCATCAGTCGCCGAATTAAATCGAGCGATACCTCGCCGAGATTTCGAGCGTTCGTAACGTCAACAAAAACGCGCCACGTTTGCGGAGTTGGCAACGGCAAAGCGGCAAATGATCCGTTTTTGTGCAGCCAAACATAATTCTCGCCATGCCGGAGCCGTCCCTCCAGACGCGCATCGACCAGGAGAAATGACAACGGATACGTTTTGCCGACGAAACGAAATCCGGCTTGTTCGCGTATTACGCTATGCGCTCCTTCACAACTGATCAGCCAGTATGATGTACATTCCTGTTCTACAT
>DATDAJ010000229.1:0-2169 GCA_036525475.1 Candidatus Udaeobacter sp. | reverse complement strand
AACCGCGACCGCATATTCAGTGCTGGGTAATGAGACCTCAATAATCTCCGCTCCCAGCGAATCGAACTGTTTCACTGCGGCATCCACTGCAGCTCGCACCTGCGGATCGATTCCTTCGATCAGGTATTCCTTGGGCACGCCCAATCGGACGCCGCGCAAATCATTTCCGAGGCTCGCGCTATAGTCGGGAACTGGCTCGTTGAGCGATGTGGAATCTTGCGGGTCATGACCTGCGATAGCGCTCATGATGAGCGCGGCGTCGCGCACGGTTTTTGTTACCGGTCCAATTTGGTCGAGTGACGAAGCAAACGCCACAAGGCCGAAGCGAGAAACTCGCCCGTAAGTTGGCTTGAGCCCGACGACACCACATAGCGCAGCCGGTTGCCGAATCGAACCGCCCGTGTCGGAGCCAAGCGCGCCGAAGGCTTCATCTGCGGCAACGGCTGCTGCCGAACCGCCACTGGATCCTCCCGGCACGCGCGACAGGTCCCACGGATTGCGCGTCGATTTCACCGCCGAATTTTCCGTGGATGAGCCCATGGCGAACTCGTCCAGGTTGGTTTTGCCGAATGGAATCGCGCCCGCTGCGCGCAATTTTTGCACCACTGTGGCATCGTACAGCGTGCGATAGCCGTTCAAGATTTTCGACGCGCACGTGCACGCCTGACCCATGACGTTGATAATGTCTTTAATCGCAATCGGAATCCCGCCGAGAGGAAGATCGACGTTCACGTGCTCCGCCTCTTTCATCGCTGCTTCGATGTCGAGTGCAAGATATGCGCCGATGTCTCCATCCACCGCCTCAATGCGCTCTCGCAAACCGTTGATCACGTCCCGCGGCGAAACTTCGCGGCGACGCAACAACAATTGCAGATCGGCGATGCTCATCGCCGTCAACTCGTTCCCGATCATTCCACTACTTTCGGAACGACAAAAAGGCCGTTTGCCTGGCGAGGGGCGTTGCTTAACGCCTGTTCTGCTGTGAACCAGTCGCGTGGCGCATCCTCGCGGAACACGTTAAAAACCGGTAGCGCATGCGCGGCGGCGTCAATGCCAGTGACGTCTAACTGGCGAAGTTTTTCGACGTATTTCAGCACGTCATCGAGTTGTTTCTGGAAAGTTTTCGCTTCGTCTTCTGTCAGATTGATCCGTGCCAGCCTGGCAACGTACGCGACATCAAGATCGGAAGTTCCGGCCATGTCAGACGCTCAGGGATGCAAATGGCTGATGAGCAACATGACCGCGATTCCTAACGCGACTAAAAGAACCAGAAAAACGATCTGTCCCTGTCGTCGCTCTTTGCGCAAGGGACGATGCCGCTGGCGCCTTTGGTCGGTGTCAAACACCTGCGGGGTTTCCATTGCGATTGAGACGTGAAATCGCTTTTCGGCAACATCTTTGGTTGCGCTGCGGTCCCGCTTTCGCGGTGAAGATTTGTTCTGCGCAGGCGCCCGCGATTGCGTGACGATGCGCTGCAGGCTTTCGACCTTCTCGCGCAACTGCGCTTCTTGTTGCGCTATTTCTTGTTGCTTGCGGTAAAGCGGCGGGGCCGGTTTGCGCGAACGCCGAAACATCGCCATCACCGACTGGCCAGCCAGGCAAAAACGGCGATGGCAATGACGCCAAAGATGATCAGCGGCAAAGTCAGCGCGAGGCCGATCTGCAACCACGTGGAAAATGAGCGTCCATCGCTGTTTTCGTAAGCACTCGGAGCGGCATCGGGCAACGACTGCTCGCCGTTACCGCTGCCGCCTGCTTGCAATCGGCTGCGGTGTTCGTTGTACTCGGTGCGGGCGTCATCGACCGTGCTCAACGCCCGGCTCAGCTCCTTGTGCAAATCCGATGGATTCCAGTTCCTCGGATCGATCGCTTCCACCAATTCCAAATGTTGGGCGAAACTCTCGCGGGCCACACGGATTTGCTCCAGCCTGCTTTGCGCGTTGTACGCTTCGCGTTCAAGCACAACCAGCGCGCGCGTCATTTTATCAGTCATTTCGCCACGGCCCTGTTCCAGTTCGTCCTGGCGCCGGCTTAGCTCTTCCAGTTCGCGTTTTTGCTTCTCGATCTGCTCCTGCTGGCGCTTGAGTTGGAGGAGTTGCTCCTGCGCTTTTTGCACCTGATTATCCAGATGCTCGGAAGACGGCTCTTCCTCGGTCAAGTGGAGCATTT
>DATDAJ010000228.1:0-2367 GCA_036525475.1 Candidatus Udaeobacter sp. | reverse complement strand
GAACGCCTCTACAACGAGCTAAGCTTTCTTCTCGGCGCGAGCAGCTTTGGTGCTGCCGTAACGTCGAGCAAATTTCTCGACCCGGCCCGCGGTATCGACAAACTTTTGTTCGCCCGTGAAAAAGGGATGACAAGCGGCACAAATGCCGATCTTAATATCGCGACGCGTGGAACGAGTGTGATACACCGTGCCGCATGCGCACACCATATCAGTCTCGTAATATTCTGGATGAATGCCTGCTTTCATCTTCTAAATGGAGCGCGGAATGTATTCGCGACCTCCGGTTTTTGCAAGCGATGAAACATACCGATCCACTGCTACTTGCATGGCAGACGACGATCTCACGCAAAGGCGACGACGCCGCCGTTTTCGATACAACTGGCACGATCGCGCGGAGCTTTCGGGACATTGAAGGGCTCGCAGATGCTTTCGAAGCCAAAATGGACAAGCTCCTTCCCGGGGCTGTCGTGGCTGTGCAAATTGGCAACCACAAAGATTGGCCTGCCGTTTTCATCGCGTGTCTGCGCAAGCAGCTGGTTGTTTTGCCGCTGGACCAGACCATTGGGGAACAACAACGCGACACAGCGTTGGAGATTTCCAGAGCGAGCGCTCTAGTGTCCGCGGTCCCCAGCGAAAATTCTCCGCAGATAATTCAGCTAAGGACAGCCGACACAGATTGGGGCGAAGATGTACCCTCACTCTTAAAACTTACCTCGGGCACAACGGCAGCACCGCGTGCGATTCGATTTCGCAGTCATCAATTGCTGGCTGATTGCAGTCAGATTTGCGACACGATGGGCATTTCAGATGACGATCTGAATTTTGGGGTGATTCCGATCTCACACTCGTATGGGTTTAGCAATTTGCTTACACCATTGACGGCGCGCGGTGTGCCAATGGTTGTGAGCCGCGACACAACACCGCGAGCCGTCCTTGCGGATCTTGCGCGCACGGGCGCGACAGTTTTTCCCGGTACGCCGGCTTTTTACCAGGCGTTTTGCGAGATTGGTGATGTGCCGCCGTTACCAAAACTTCGGCTGTGCATTTCTGCTGGTGCGCCGCTCTCCAGCGCCGTCGCGAAAAAGTTTTTCGAGAAATTCAGGCAGCCGATTCATTCCTTCTACGGCGCATCGGAATGCGGCGGAATTTGCTACGATCGCCACTGCACAACATTCGAGGACGGTCTTGTCGGCGAGCCGATGCAGGGCGTCGAAATTGACCTTATCGATCCAACGGAGTCCGCCAGCCAGATTCGCGTTCGCAGCGTAGCAGTGAGCGACGGCTATTTTCCCGAGCCCGACGAGCAGAAGCTTGGCAACGGCGTTTTTGTTCCGGACGATCTGCTCGAACGACACGATTCCGCTCTGAGGATCGTGGGCCGGATTTCGGACGTAATCAACGTCGCCGGAAAGAAAGTGAATCCGGCGGAGGTAGAAGCGCATCTGCTGCGTTTTAAGGGAGTTCGGCAGGCGGTCGTTTTTGGCCGTCCTACAGGTGCAGGATTGCGAAATGAAGAAGTGGCGGCGTGCGTGCTGGCATCGCCGGACGTAAGCGAAAGCGATCTTTTACGATTTTGCCGCACTGCATTGAGCGGATGGCAGGTGCCGAAACGAATCTTTATCGTCGACATAATTCCCACAAACGAACGCGGCAAAATCAGCAGACGAGACCTGGCGCGGCAATTCTCAGAAGGGCATGAGAGTTCTCCGTTGCGAACATTGGCCTCTTGATAAAGCCTTGATAAGGGGTTTGCTTACAGTGACAGAACAGTTGCGGCGACAGCAGCCCCCAAACCCAAGCTACTAAAAGCCCAAATGGAACGTTCGAACAGCGAAGAGCGCGACCAGATCGACAGACCACCCGGCCCGCCCGAGGACGAGGCAGGGTCCGAGCCCGGCACGAGTTCCGAGGCTTTCCAGTCCGACGACTGGTGGCGAGAATCCGCGCCCGAGTCCGATTGGGCCCAGCCGGTCTCAAACGCTGCAGCCACAGAAATCGGGCAGCGAAAGGAAGTCGGCACGGCTGATGTTTATTTTTGCGGCCGCACAAATCTGTTTCCTTTGAACCTTGCGATACGAGCCATCGGGAAAGAGAACCTGACCGGGTTGCTACGAGCCCGCTGGGATCAGGAACCGGTCGACGTTCTCGCCCGTGACGGCGAGATTCTTTTCGCCACAACCCGGGACTTGGATCTCTATTGTCCGGAAACTCCACCCATCGCCGCAAACGTTGATCCAGAGGTCGTTGCCAACGCCCGCGATCAACAGAAAGAAAACGGAACTCCTTTTCTGCTAACGCTTGCCCGCAGCGAGTCGATCGAGCGACAGCCGGCGTTCGATTTGATTCGCCAGCAGGGCCAACTGCTCT
>DATDAJ010000227.1:0-2883 GCA_036525475.1 Candidatus Udaeobacter sp. | reverse complement strand
TCATCATGCCCCAACACTCTTTACCTGTAGGGGAAGCTGACAGCTTCCCGAGTGGGGGAGTTCATTAATGAAATCCAAATAGTATGGCCAATCGTCCGCGGCCTGAACAAACCCGTGTCGCACCGGGTTATCCTTCACGTAAATCCATTTACTCCACACATTCTCGTCGGAACGCAGCAGGCGATCGAAACATCCGCGCTGCCATTCCCATGGTTGTGGACCAAGCTGCTTTCGCAATATGCGTTTGAACCCGTGCGAGAAATCTCCGACCGACAACTGTTGATCCTCGACGGGAGAAACAACCCAGTGGACGTGATCGGGTATAATCACACCCGCCAATACGTGCCATCTCTGCAGTTGTGGAACCGCAGTTTTGATGGCTTCAAACACTTCCGGTGTTGCCAGTACCTTGCGTCGATCTTTCACGCAGATGGTGACAAAATAAATGATCGATTTCTCCCAAGGTAGGAGCATTGCTGGTAAACGTGGAGGTTCGGCCATACGCACGGGAAGCTGTCAGCTTCCCCTACAGTCTGGAATTACCGTCTTTGGGCGCGCATTAGATCACCGACGTTGTGCGCATGAGGGAATCCGACACTGGCCTGACCGGTGAAATCTTCACAACGTTTTCCGGATCGTAATCGATGAGCTTCAGCCAATCCTCGGTAATGTCGGTGGCCGGAAAAATGTCGTTCTCCGCGTACTCCGCGTTAAAGGCGAGTTGCAGGTCCGTTTCCCGAATTCCCTGGTCCTGTTGAGTTCCGATGGCCCGTTTAATCGCGATCGCTTTCGCGCGCTCCACGATTGAGGCGATGATCGCGCCGCTGATGAGATCGCTGCGGTAAAGCGTTTCTTTGCGCCCGCTGCGCAGGGTCACTTCCAAAAATTTATTTTCATCACGCCGGGTAAATTGCCACTCAACAAACCGCTCGATCAAGCGTTCGATGGACGCGCCGATTCCATCAGCCTCTTTCGCGAGCACGCCATCGTATGGCAAATTGTCTGTGAGATAGATGCGGTAGATTTCGCGTGTGCCTTCCTTGTCTGGACGATTGACTTTAATTTTTCGGTCGATCCGGCCCGGACGCAAGATTGCCGGATCGATCAGATCCGCGCGGTTCGAAGCGAGAATGATGACAACGTCATTGAGCGAATCGATTCCGTCCATCTCCGAGCAGAACATCGGCACCAGCGTGGACAGAATGTTCGAGTGCCGCGATGCGCGTCGTGTGCCGAGGATCGATTCGGCTTCATCGATAAAAAGGAACGGCATGAAATCTTCTTTTCGTTTCTCGCGCGCGGTGGCAAAGATTTCGCGCACCATTCGTTCCGATTCGCCTACCCACATGTTGAGGATCTCGGGACCTTTCACGTGCATGAAATATTCGCGCATCTCAGTCCCGCTTTTTGCGCCGAGCTGCTTCGTCAAATTAAATGCAGTTGCCTTGCCGATGAGCGTCTTGCCGCAGCCAGGCGGGCCGTAAAGCAGAAAACCTTTAGGCGTAGCATGCTGAAATTTTGTGAAAAGATCAGGATGCAATAGCGGCAACTCGATCGCGTCCTTGATTGCTTGCAGCGCCGTTTCCTGGCCGCCGACTCTTTCCCACGGCAACTCCGGCACCGTGTCGAGATAGTATTCGTCCGATTTGGTGCTCGAGAGCATCTCCAACGCCATGCGATAATTGGAATCAACGCGGACTTCGTCGCCCGATTTCAAGTTGGAATGGACAAGTTCTGAGGAGCGCTGCAGCACCATCGAATGCAAGCCGTGTTCCGAGCCTACGCGCAATCTGTCTTTACCAATTACCTCGGTGATTTTCGTCACTGGGCCGGCAGTCTCGAATCCCAGATCACCGACGATCACGAATGCTTCGTTGACCAAAACGCGTGTACCTTTTTTTAACCTCGAGAGCGGTATGCGCGGATCGACGTTGCAATAATAATCTGCGCCGCCAACCACGATGTGCGCGGTCTCCTTCGAAGTGGCGCCGAGAAACGTGCCGATCCGATTTGCGGGAGAAGTCACTTTTTTGACGACTTCCTCGAGCTTCTCAATCATCCGCCGCGCTTCGATCATCGTTTCCTGCTGATCGAGAATCTCAGGGCGCAGCTACAACAATTCACGCCGAACTGGATCGCCCGGCGGCAGGGATCCGATCATTTGATCGAATGAATCGAGGAGATTTTCCGGACCGGGGTCTCCTTCCCCTCCCTGCAATCCCTCGCTGCGCTCGTCGCTCATTTGGTTTGGGTCAATCCGCCGAACCGAGTTAAGTATACCGTCATCAGGTGTGTTCGCAATGTTCGACGCTACGCATCTCCAAAATGTTCAACCAACCGCGACGGTAAACATCGCGGAAAAGTCCAATTTCAAACTCCAATCATCATGGGAAGTCCGATCCGAAAAGCTCAACATTCAAACCCGCGAATGCCCTGTAGGTGCACTGAAGATTCTCGGGAATTGGATTTGGGACTTGGAATTTCCCGACGAATCGCAAATTCCGCGAGACTGGACTTGGTCGCGTAAGTTGCAGTAAACCGCCAGGCCGTTAACGTTCGCTTTCTCGTCGGGAGCCTTAGCTCAATTGGTTAGAGCGCCGCCCTGTCACGGCGGAGGTTGCGGGTTCGAGCCCCGTAGGCTCCGGGGTTTTTGTATTAACATTTAATAATTTCTGACTCGTTAGGCCACATTCGACGTAATCAAAATCGCGCGCATGCGATCACGTATTCCGGAGTGAGACCTTCCTTTGCTACTTGACGACGACCGTGCCCTTCATCTCAGGATGAAAGGTGCAGTAATACTGAAAGCCCCCGGCTTGGGTAAACGTGTGGCGCCAGGAAACTCCGGCATCGATGGAACCTGAACTGAGATCTCCGGCGCCT
>DATDAJ010000226.1:0-3378 GCA_036525475.1 Candidatus Udaeobacter sp. | reverse complement strand
GGCACCGTTTCGGGAGTGATCGCCGATGAATTTGCTCATCTCCACAAGTTGCGCCTGGGTGGGAGCAGTCAGGTCCAGGATGGGAATATTTCGATAATTGATTTTGCGGAACGGTTTCGCCTCGGAAAATTCAGCGCTCAAATCAAGTACAGAGACAACTCCGGAGCACAAAGCTTTGTTCGCAGAACGGCGCCCCAGTTTGCCGCCAATCCAGATTTGTGGTGTGACCTTGTCCCACGATCGACATTGGGTCCGGTAATACAGCAACGACAGATATTGACCGAGTAAACAAGGTGCCAACACAAACCGCGTGCTCCACGGCAACTTTCCTTCGGTCTTGTGAAAAACGCTCGGACCTGCTCGGAAGTACGCGATCGCCACGATGCCGAGAGCGATCGCCTGCCAAAGAAGGAGGACTCCCCATGGCCAAAAGATCGCGCCCATAATCAAGACAACCGCTGCTCCCGCTGCGTAATACGAACCGATGCGGCGATTCCCCACAACTGGCGGCGCGTGCGAAGACTCTCGAAAAAGATAGAAGCAATATCCGGCCAGAACAAAACCGCCGACGATGTCGATGACGTGGTGTTGATACGTGAGAACTGGCGACAACGCGATCAGAACGAACCAGATCATAGTCGCAACACGAACGAAACCGCGCGTATGACGAAAATAAATATCGAGCAGAATTAGCGTGAGCGTCGCGTGAAGCGATGGAAGTAGATTGTACGGCGCATCCACTCCGCGAAACCAATCGAAGACCGCGCCGAGCCACCCGCCAGCGTGAGGGCGCGGGAAAGCAAAACGCAGCGGGAAAAGCAGAAAACAAAGCCCTGCAATGAGAATTGCGGCGGTGACCCGCCGTGAAAAAATCCGGAGCTCCTCTTCTGTTCGACAAAGGAACGGAGCCGCGATGAAGAAGAGGTCGATCGACATGTAGGGAAGAATCATGAAAGGAACGAACGGAATTGCATGCTCCCATTCAAAATAGAACGAGGCGACATCACTGCGTTGTCCCGTGATCCAATTGCAACCGCTGTAGACGGCCAGAAACAGGACCGACAATCCGGCCGAGACGACGAGCGCCTTGCTACGTTTAACGCCCACGACGTGCGACAGAAACGGTGAACATCCCCCACTGATCGATTTCCATATCGATCTTTTCGAAGCCGGCGACGCGAACCAGTTCATCCATCTCGGCCGTCGTCCGACGGCGCATGATCCAGCGTTCACCTTCCCTATTAACAAGGACATGTGCAATGAATTCGAGCTGCGGATGCCAGGGCTGATTTGTGTAAATGAGGTAACCTCCAGGCTCGATCGCGTCGGCTAATCCGCGCAACGAAGTCAAAACCGGCTCGTTCGATGGAAACAATTCATAAAGCCCTGAAACGATTCCGATCGTCGCGCGCGGTTGAATTTCGGCGAGAGATTCGCGATTGAACGCGTCGCCGAGGTGCGCGATTACTGCGCCGTTAACATTTAACTCGTCGGCCAGAGCGCGCACGGCATCGACATTTTCCTGCTTATAATCGCAAAGCGTGGCACCGATCGGAATCTCTGGCATGTCGCGGATCGTTTCGATTACGTAACGGCCAGCACCTGCGGCGATATCGAGAATTCTCACCGGGCGATTCTCGCGATGTATTTTTAGAATCAGATCGCGCAGAGTTTTATCCAGATTCCCTTTGCGTTCCCGGATGCCGCGCCAGCCGATGCTGTTCAGGTACGATTTGTCGACAAGCCGGCCAAGCGCGGTCCAGCCGTGCGGTTGGTTCTTGTAGACGTAATCGAGCGAAAGACCAGAATCGAAACCACAACGCCAGCCGATTTCGATGCCGCGACTTAATCGACCCGCAAGTTTCAGTCCAGCGCGAGCGACTGCGAATCTTCCGCTGCCATGGTTCTTTAAGCACTCATGTTCGTGCGCTGTGTATCCGCTTCTGTCGGCGTTTACCAATGAAGACGCGGTCGCCGGTTTCGCGAAGCAATCTTGAACGAACTCGCGGACAAGTCCGATGACGTCGCGCCGATTCGTTTCGTGAAAGACGGCGTGATACGCGTCCGGGAAAATCTCGAAGCGCTTGTGAGTTGAAGAAAGCCGATCAAAAAACTTTTGCTGTGCTTTGAGACTCACAACCCAATCCTTTCCCGCGCCGATCATCAGCGTCGGCGTTTGAATCGCACCGGCATCGGCAAGCAACCGGTTCGAGGTGTCGTGGAGGTCGAGAAGCACGTTCACAGCGATTTGCCGGAAGATGAGCGGATCGGAATCGTAGCGCGCGGCTTGTTCACGATCGTGCGTGAGCATTTTTGATTTCACGTAGCTCTTTACGAATCGCGGTCGAAGGATTCGGAGCGCCGGAATTGCGAATGGAATGTAGAGCCTCACGTGAAATGCTGCCGTGGCTAAAATCATGGCGCGGATCGGCGGCGCGTAATCGTGGATCCAGGCTGTGACGGTGACGGCGGCGAGACTATGCGCGAGCACAATCATGTTTTCGATCGGGACGCCGAACGTCTCCGAAACATGACGCGCAAAGGCATCCACATCTTTGATCACGTCGTGAAGACTCTTTGCCGCGCCGCGATCTCCTGCCGAACGTCCATGACCGCGCGCGTCCCACGCGAAGATCGCGATACCATCAAGGTCTAGCGAATCGACCGTTTCTTGCCAGCGACCGGAATGCTCGTGGCCACGATGAAAAAGCAGCAACGCTTTGTCCGTCGCCTTTTTTGGGATCCACGAGCGATAAAACAACTCGGCACCGTCCCAGCTACTGAATGTTCTTTCAGTAGCTTTCATTTGCTGAGCGCAATTCGTTCACCGCGTTGCGTAGTTCGGCGGCAATTGCGCAGATGTCGATCTTGCCTGTTCCGCGATCGCGATAATTGCGAGGCGTTCCAACGACCAATCGAACTTTTCGCGGGCGCGGAAATCGTTTGCCTTTAGGCCATGCCTGAAATGATCCATCGATAAAACACGGCGCAACTGCGACGTCGCGTCCCGCAACAAGAGTGCCGATTCCTGATTTGAATTCGCCAACTTCGCCGGTTGTCGACCTTGTGCCTTCCGGAAAAATAATCAGGATGGTTCCTGGATGGCCGAGCAATTCCCGGCAAAGCGACAGGCTTTGTCGAACGCGCGCTTGTCTGGCAAACGGCAACGCGTTCACGAGTATCGCGGCGGCCCAAAGTCGCGGGACGCTTTGGAAAAAATAATCAGATGCGGCCGCTGGAAACGCGCGATGTAATTTGCGCAGCGGCAACGCCGCGAGCAGACAAAGTGTGTCGATGTGACTGCAATGATTCGCGACGATGACGAGTGACCGGTTGGTCCGCAGATTTTGATGCCCGATAATTTCGAAATGGTTGTAG
>DATDAJ010000225.1:0-2995 GCA_036525475.1 Candidatus Udaeobacter sp. | reverse complement strand
TGGATTGATGGTCAAAAACAACACAACGCCGTTTACTGGCGAATTAACGTTTTCCAAGGTGTCGCCAAACAAATCTCCTACCGTGCCGATCTGTTCTCCTTCGTTTACGACATCCCCCGGTGCCACTTTCGGATACCACACGCCGGTGCTTTTCGTGTAAAGCCACTCAAACTTCGTCAAAACTGTAGAGGCGGCCGTGTCGGCCGCAGATGTTTTTGCTGTAGCCACGGCGCTACGCGCTGTCTTCTTCGGCTTCGGTCTTGAATTTGTTTCGACGTGAAATTCGACCTTAGCATCATTGATCATCCCAAGATGTCTCATCACGCTTACAACTCCATTCACTAAAAGCGAGACGGCCTCCTCCTGCATTTGCCCAACTCCTCCGGCTTCCGCTAGAATCGCTGGAATTCCTTTGTCGGCGGCTGCCGCGTAGCTCGATTGCCCCTTGGCCAGTTGAATCGGTTTGCTGACCGTGAGCACGTACGGCAAACCGAACGCCGTCGCGATTGCTTTCGATTTCTTAGCAACTTCGTCGTCACCTGCTCTGCAGATTACAAACGGCACGAGTGCTTCCGGGATATCGCCGCCGTGAAGGTCGACGTATGCGTCAGCGTGGACGACGAATTCGTTAATACACGCATGCGTCATTTGCTCCGAATAACTGCCGCGCGGATCGCCGGGAAACACGCGGTTCGGATTCACGTTATCGATCGGACAAACAAACGGCGTCCGCGCCCGGAACGCCGGCAGATTCAACACGGGCATCAAAATAACCGTGCCTGAAATCTTTTTTGGATCGAGCGTCTTGCCCAATCTGATCACCGCTTCGACCGCAGGATACTCGCCACCGTGCACGCCTGCGTTGACGAACAACACCGGTCCCGGCTTGGCACCCGCGACTGAAATTACCGGTCGCGGCTCATCGTTCGCTAACGCTGCGCCTGGCAATTTGATCAGGTGCCGCTGTGTTGTGCCGGGCGTCAGTTCGCCCAAAATCGGAATGTTCGCTGGATGCACTCAAAGAAGATGGAATCTGGAAACCATGAATCCAGGAGATTTATTCACTTTCCTGGTTTGAAACTCGCTCGGCTCCCGCTCTCGCTCGCTGCTTCCCTCGCAGTTTTACCTTCTATCTCGGAAATCCCTTTCCTGGATTCCTGGGTTCCTGATTAGTCCGTTAACCCGCTCGGTAATCGTGGCGAGGAAAGCAGTTTGGCGAATTCGCTCCAGCGTTTCCCGGGATCGGTGCCGCTGCGTTTCTCGATGTAACGTCGCACCATGTCTTCCCCGAGATTGTAGTTGATCACGTAACTTCGGTAACGCTGAATGAATTTCATCCGCTGCTGAGCGCGAGCTGGATCCATCACTGCATATTTTTGCAACCATTGCACCGCAGCGCTTTCGTCGATTTCACCGTTGATTAATCTGCGCGCGACCTCGTTTGTGGCGTAGTCGAGCTGCTTCATCAAATCCTGCACGGCGTAATATTCGTCTGCGCGCTTGGAATCGATCCCGGCCGCCGGAAACAAGACTTCCTTCTCGAATTTCATTCGCTCGGCGGGTGTGAACGCAACCTCCCGGCCGAAATTCGCCGTTCCTTCGGCGATGAGCGATTGCGGTGAGAACAGCGCGTAAACCGAAAACTCTACCCAGCTGCGATCGCGAACGAGGTTCTTTTCAAGCAGCGAATTGTAAACGTGATGGCCGGGATAACCTTCGTGCGCCGCGAGATCGACCGCGCGATCGATGAAGATGGGCAGATCAGTATTCACCTGAATCACGCTGTGGAAATTGCCTTTGTACCAATTGTAACCACCCCACGGCTTATTGGTCACGTACTCGACGGTGAAACTCTCGTTAGGCGGAAGCACAACGTGCGCCAGCGTCCGGGCGCGGCATTCCTTGATCGCGAGTTGAAACACGGTATCGAGTTTTTCCTTCGGAATCACGAACGGCTTCCGCCATTCTTCGTAGCGCTGCCAGAGCGGGCCGTTGCCGGGGATTTTCTTTTCCAACTGGGCGATGATTTGGTCGAAATGCGAATCCGGGTCCGAGCCGGACTGGCGGTATGTCGGCGCAACGGCGTCGTAAAGCGCGCGCGATTCGTCGTCGAACTTTAATTTTTCGCCTTTCAATGTCCGCACCCGCGCCGCCAGCGCGGAAATTTGCTTCTGCAAATATTCGCGCCGCAGTTTGAGCATCTCATCGCCCGAATTTCCCCCGTCAGAACTATCAACTAAAGGCGCAGCCGTTCTCTCAACGCTCAACTTCTTCAGGAGTTCGGCGGCCTCTGCGCCGATAACATCGAGCGATTTCTTTTCTTTCTCCGCCTGCGTCTTCCACTCAGCCGGCCCGTAAAACGCGTCGACGTAATCGGGATCATGTTGCCCAAGCGCGAGCACCAGATGCGCGTACCGCTCGGCAACGGTATTCATGCCGTCCGCCGCCTGCGCGCCTCCGCTGGACACTAGCAAACCGCAAAGGACGAAGACAAATATCCGGCGCATTGAAGAAACTTTCACCACAGAGGACACGAAGACCACGAAGAAACACTAATGATGAATCAGGAATCGAGGAAGGGGACTTCCGAGATAGAAGGTAAAGCTGCGAGGGTAGCAGCGAAGGAGAGAGGGCCCCTGCCGCAATCGGTGGCTCCGGCGAGACGCTGCCCGAATAGCTCAGCGGCTACCGCAACTGCTTGATGAAGTTGTTGTAGTCTTCGTGCGTGCCGATCCAAAACCAGACAATGAGTTCGCCGTGCTTCTGGGCGAGAGCGCCGTAGTGATCGCCGATTCGCACTGGACCAAACATTTCCAGCAAGCGGCTTGAACCGCATTGATGGATGAATGGGTCGCGAAGCCACAGCTGAAATTTCTCGCGCGCGAGGCACTGGATGTGACCGGGTAACCGATTGAACTCTTTCCAGAAACGTCGATGCGTTCTGGATGTCACGGCATCTAGCGCACTCTTCCCGCTTTGATGTCTTCCTCTACTT
>DATDAJ010000224.1:0-3194 GCA_036525475.1 Candidatus Udaeobacter sp. | reverse complement strand
CATGCCCTGGCGGTGTTCAGCCGGAATTCCCGCATCGGTCAGGGTGTGTTTCGCGATTTCGCCGAGCACATAAGATTCCGTGAATTTTTTGGAACCGATGACGACGGGTGCGGCAAACATGCAGGCCGTGGGGAGAAAAAGAAACGCAGAGATCAAGGAGCGACGGCTTCCCGGCCGTCGAAGACCTACGGCGGACTGGAGACCGCCGCTCCTTGCCTTGAAATGCAATTTCATTGAGGGCTTACTCCGCGCTGGGCGTTGATAAACTCAAACACGAAAGGGTCGGCTGGTCTCTCGCGCAGATCGGTAATCATGCCTTTTTGAACGATCCGGCCTTCATTCATCAGCACGATGTGGTCGGCAAAATAAATCGCTTCCGCCAAATCGTGAGTCACGAAGAGCACCGTCTGGCCAAGTCGCGCGAAAATTTCCTTGAGATCCTTTTGCAACGAAGCGCGGACCAGCGGGTCGAGCGCGCCGAGCGGCTCATCGAGCAATAACAACTCTGGCGAAAGCATCAGCGCACGCATCAAACTGACGCGCTGACGTTGGCCGCCGGAAAGTTCCACCGGATAACGCGGGAGCAGCTTTTCTGAAAATCTTGTCAGCTCGGACAATTCCAGTAGCCGATTGTGCGTTTCTCCGTCGGATTTTCCAATGTGGCGCGCCATCAAAAGAACATTGGCGCGAGCGGTTAGATGAGGAAACAAGCCGCCCTCCTGGATCACGTAACCGATCCGGCGCCGCAAAGCATTGATGTTATCGGGCGTAACCAGTTCGCCATCGAACTCGATCGAGCCGGAATCCGGCTCGATTAAGCGAATGATTATTCGCAGCAAAGTAGATTTACCGCAGCCGCTTGGTCCGATGAGCACCGTGGTTCTGCCCGACTCAACTGGGAGGTTCGTCGGGTGTAGTGCGATTGCGTCACCGTAGCGTTTGCTGACGTCTTCTAGCTTAACGAGAGCGCTCATTTTGATGGGTGATGCAGGAAATCCTGCCTGCAAGTAATGGCTCTGTAAACGCGTCAGCAGGCAGACAGGATTGTCTGCCTCACGTTGCTGTCACAAAGTAGAAAACGCCAAACAAACGTGCCTCGTCGGTCCACATGCGAACAAAGTTGAATCCGGCTTTGGCAGCAAACGCCGCAAACTCGTCCGGCGCGTATTTATAAGAATACTCGGTGATGATTTTTTCCCCGCGACGGAAATGGAACTTGTGTTCGTTGAAATGCACGAACTGATCGATTTCACTGATGAGATGCATCTCAATCCTGCCGGCGTTGGAATTGTAGATTGCGCGGTGCAGCCATTGATCCAGATCGAAGTCTGCGCCCAATTCGCGGTTGATGCGCTGCAGCAAATTTAGATTGAATTGCGCAGTCACGCCGGCGCTGTCGTTGTAAGCGGCCTCGAGCACCTGCCGGTCCTTCTTTAAATCGACGCCGATAAGCAGCCCGCCGCCTCCGCGGCAGACCTTCGCGATGCGAGACAAAAACTGCACGGCTTCATCCGGCTCGAAGTTGCCAATGGTTGATCCCGGGAAATACACAATGTTTCGCGCAGGTTTGTGACGGGGTAAAGGCAACACCACAGATTGCAGGTAGTCCGCGCATACCGGCAGAATTTCCAGGTCTGGAAAAATTTTCTGGAAAAGAGCAGTCGATTGGCGCAGTTGTTTTTCCGAGATATCGACGGGGATATAAACCGCAGGATTCTCGAGCGCCTCGATCAGAATCCGCGTTTTCGTGCCGGCGCCGGTGCCCAGTCCGATTAGTTCGACGCTGGGTCCGAGCTGTGAGGCGATGTCGGCGCGATTTCGATCCAGAATATCGATCTCGGTGCGGGTGACATAATATTCAGGCAGCTCACAGATCTTCTGAAACAACGCCGCGCCCCGCTCATCATAGAAGTATTTGCACGGGATCGTGCGCGGATTCGACGACAGACCAGCAATAACATCCGCCAGAAAATCCGCCGATTCTGGCGCGGAAACTTGCGGCGGAGCTGCGGTTGAATCTCCGGTCATTGTGAGGTTGGAAAAGAAGCGGCGCGCCCGGCGGTCGCGCCCTACCAATTCATGCTAGATCGCGTGCGAGTCTGATTCCGGTGAACTGCCAGCGTTTTTCCGGTTGAAAGAAATTGCGATAGGTGCGGCGGATATGAGTGCGGGATGTGGCGCAGGAGCCACCGCGCAGGACGTATTGGTTGCACATGAATTTTCCGTTGTACTCACCGAGCGCGCCGGGAGCAGCGTGGTAACCGGGATAGGGCGAGTAAGCGCTGCGTGTCCATTCCCAAACATCGCCGAACATTTGAACCAGGTGTCGATGTTGCTCTGGTTTTTGCGCTGAGACAGCCCCGAAAGCGTTCGGGGCTACAGCAACGGGAGCCGGATGAAACAATTCGGTCTCGACGAGATTGCCTTCAATCGGACAATCCACTGCGGCGCACTCCCATTCGAACTCAGTCGGAAGGCGTGCCCCAGCCCAGTTGGCATACGCGTCAGCTTCGAAATAGCTAATGTGCGTGACAGGTTCGGATTGATCGACGGGGCGTAGACCGGAGAGTGTGAAATTCCACCAGGCACCGTCGCGTTTTGTCCAGTAAAGCGGCGCGTCCAAGCGTTGCTCGTTCACAGTCATCCATCCGAGCGATAACCAGAATTCCGGTCGGCTGTAGCCGTTGTCCTCGATGAACGCGATGTATTCGCCGTTTGTGACCGGCCGCGTTGCCAGGGAAAACGCGGGGACGAGTGCCTGATGCCGCGGCCCTTCGTTGTCATAAGCGAATCCGTCGCAATCATGGCCGATTTCAGCGATTTGTACGTCGAATTCGACAAACTGGTAGGAAAGGCACTCCGTTGCCGTCCGTTCTTCGGCGCGCACGGAGTGACGCGCTCTACCAGAACGAAATACCGGATAGAGCGGGTTTTGCGCGAAGACGTGCTTGATGTCCGTGATGAGCAATTCCTGATGTTGCTGCTCGTGATGGAAGCCAAGGACGAGAATCGGCTCGATTTCATCGAGCAGATTTTCGTCGGGATTTGAAAGTAGATCGTCGACGTGTGAATCGATCGATGCGCGATAACGCTGCGCTTGGCTCAGAGTCGGGCGCGAGATTAACCCGCGCAGATCCCGCCGGTGCATGTCGCCGGCAGCGTTGTAGTATGAATTGAAGAGGTAAGCGTATTCT
>DATDAJ010000223.1:0-4243 GCA_036525475.1 Candidatus Udaeobacter sp. | reverse complement strand
TGGAACGAGTCGCGCCGTCACTCGAATTTCTGCCGGATGCGATGGTGCTGGAAGCCGAATGGCGGACAAGCCCGGCTTTGGCGCAGCAGTTGGAGGAAGACCGCGCACAGCAGAGCAGCCGCGCCCCGGGCGCAATTTTCCTCCGTCAGGCACGGTTTGCGCTCGTGCTGAGGAAATTAATTCGAGAAAAAAACGCATCGCACATTCACGCTACGAGTTCCCGTGCGCTGGTTTGCGCGCTCATGTTAAAGAAGGTCCTCGGTGTGACAGTAAGCGCCACGATCGAGCCGCGATCGGAGTTGTCGCGCGAGTGGATCCAGAATGCGTTGTCCGAATGTGTGGGCGGTCGTCTGAGCAGTCGGAAATTGGTCGAGCAACTCGGTGGTGCGTTCTTTCTGGACAAAACAACATTCCGTTCTGCTCCGCGGAAAACGCTTGGGCAAATCACTCAAAAGACTCATATCGATTTGACGACAGGCTCGCGTTTTTGGCAGCAATGGGCGGAGTTCCTTTTGCGCTGGAACGGCAGCGATCGAAAATCGAAAATCGAAACTCCAAAATGAAAAAAGCCATTCTGCTCGCCGGCGGTGCGGGGACACGTCTTTATCCGTTGACCAAAATCGTCTGCAAACAGCTGCTCCCGATTTACGACAAGCCGATGATTTGTTATCCGCTGGCGACCCTGATGCTCGGCGGTCTGCGCGAGGTGCTGATCATTTCCACGCCAAAAGATTTGCCGATGCTCCAACATTATCTGGGCGATGGCACACAGCTCGGAATTCGGATCGAGTACGCCGAGCAAGCGAAGCCGGAAGGAATCGCCCAGGCATTTCTGATCGGGGCGAAATTTATCGGTGACTCCGGCGCGTCGCTGATTTTAGGCGACAACATTTTCTATGGTAAACTCGACTTCTATCGCGACGCGCTCGCTATCGAGCGTGGCGCGTACATTTTCGGGTATCAAGTTCGCGACCCTGAGCGGTACGGTGTGGTCGAGTTCAATGCCGAAGGAAAAGCGATCAGCCTCGAGGAGAAACCCAAACAGCCAAAGAGCCATTTCGCCGTGCCCGGTCTTTACGTTTACGACAATCAAGTCGTTAACCTTTGTCGGACGTTGCGCCCATCAGCGCGTAACGAACTGGAGATTACCGATCTGAACTTGCTGTATATGAAGCAGAACCAGTTGCACGTGAAACTGCTCAGCCGCGGCATGGCCTGGCTTGATACCGGAACCACAACGACGCTACTCGAGGCCGGCAATTACATCGCCACTATCGAGCATCGGCAGGGCTTGAAGATCGCATGCCTGGAGGAAATCGCGTTGCGAATGGGTTTCATCAGCCAATCCGACCTCGAAAAGATCATCGATGGATTATCGAAAAATGAGTACCGCGATTATCTCCGCACGGTTTGTGATGAAGGGCCCACCGCCGGGCCGGAATCGGTGGGATGAACTGTAGCCGCTTCGTTGCGCGAAGCTCTCGTCGCGCACAACGCGACGGCTACAAATTACCTGGGCTGCTCGCGCAGCAGATGACTGGTATCAGCAACCAATTTCGTTATCGCGTCGGGTTCTGTAACGTCGTAATAGCCGCGGATTTGACCATGTCGATCCACCAGGACCATTCGCGTGCTGTGCACAGGAAGTCCTTGCGCCTCGCTTCCGTCTGACACCGCAAGTTTGAAACCATCATGGGAAAGTTTGTAGATCGCGGATTTTGGTCCGGTCAGAAAATCCCAGCGTCCCGGCTCGGCTTGTAATTTCGCTGCGTAGCCACGCAAAACCGCCGGTGTGTCCTTTTCCGGATCGACACTGAACGAAACCAAATGCACGTCGCTTTTCTCCAGCGGCTTTTGCAATTCGCTCATCCGGCCGCTGATCATCGGGCATGGCCCCGGGCACGTTGTGTAAATAAAATCCGCGATCCAAATTTTACCGGCCAACTGCCCTGACCCAAACGCCTGTCCGTTTTGATTCGTAAGCTGAAAAGTGGGTACCGTGCCGTAAGAGGAAACGGTCCGCTGACGCAGCGCCGACACCTCGAGATTTCGCAACCATAGCAGCATGCCTAGCGTGACAACCGGGATGAGGATCAGCGTCACTTTCCAGGCGATACCGCTGCGTGATGGCGCACGATTCATTGTCGCAGACGTCGTGTTCATAATTTCGTCAAAACCAAAGCCGCCAGTAACAGCGGAAGATACGCTATCGATGCGAAAAACAGTAGACGCGCAGCGCTCGGCGTTCGCAGGCGCAGAAAACGCATTGCCACCGCGACGAAAAGTCCACCGAGCACAAGCTCGATTGGCTGATAGATATAGCTGGCAATTCCAACAAATGCGGGCAGACCGGCGAGCACCAGGAGGAGAATGCAGAAGAACACACTCTGACTGGCGCTGCGTTCGCCGCTGGAATCGTCGCTTGAAATCATGCGGAACCCTGCGCGCGAATAATCTTCGCGGCACATCCAGGCGATGGCGAAGAAGTGCGGCATCTGCCACAAAAACACGATCACGAAGAGACTCCACGCACCAACACTGATGTCCCCGCGCGCAGCCGCCCAGCCGATCATCGGCGGGATTGCGCCCGGAATCGCGCCGACGGCCGTGTTGGCTGTGCTGGTGCGCTTTAGCGGTGTGTACGCAAAAATGTAAATCACGATAGTGATTGCCGTCAGCACCGCGCTGAGCGCGTTGCAAACAATCGCCAGGTAACCGACGCCGAAAACCGACAACGAGGCACCGAGCACTAGCGCTTGAAGCGGCGCCATGCGCCCCGCCGGAACCGGTCGCGTCTTTGTGCGGTGCATGAGCGCGTCCGCTCGGCGTTCCCACCATTGATTCAATGCGGCTGCGCCTGCTGCCGCTGCCGCAGTCCCGAAGACGGTTTGAAAGAGCGCCTTATAATCGATCGGCGGTTCGGCTCCGAGATAAAAGCCCACTGCGGTCGTTAGCAACACAAGCAGCGTCAGTCTCGCTTTGACCAGCTCAGCGAGATCGCTCACGAAACTGTGACGCGAAGCCGCAATGCTTGCAGTTTCAACCGCGGCCGTTTTCATGCGAGCACTGGTTCGCTGTGCAGCGCGCCCGGCGGTCGCGCCCTACCAACTTCTGGCTGAGAAATGTGCCAGCAAATCGCGCTGATGCTCACACCAAAGGATAGCATTACCGCGCCGAGCGCGACATGCGCGGTGGCGACATCGGCGGCTTTATTGCTCCAGATCACCCAGGCACCGAGGCAAATCTGGCCAAAGATCAAAACGACCCAAAGAAGTGATAATCGTTTGAGACCAACGAAATCGGGCGTTTCTCTCCAGACCCGGCCGCAAAACGCAATTATTGCGATCGCGATAATTAACGCGAGAAACCGGTGCACCATTTGCAGCCAGATTTGAAATGAGCTCACGTCCGACAACGCACGGGCATCGCGCCACGCGTTGATCTTTGCCAAGGCTGCCGCGCTGGTATCCGGAATCCATGCGCCGTTTGCGGTCGGAAAATCCAGAATCGCCAAATCGCGATGTTGATGCCGCATCGTTGCCCCGAGCGCCAGCTGCACGTAAATCGCCACCGTGATTGCAATCGCGAGCGATTTAATTGGCGAAAATTTTGGCGAATCAAAATGCCGAGTTGCGAGCGACGGCCAGAATTTCGTCGTCACCAGCGCGATGAAAACAAGCAAGCCGAGGAATGCTTGAGCGATACAGGCGTGAAAGATACCGATTTGATCTTTCATCATCGTGACTCGAAGACCCCCCAGAATTCCTTGCAGAATCACGCCAACAACCGCGATCACGCCCAGGCTGCGAACCCATCGCCGGTCGTCGCGCAGCCAAAGCCACACGGCGAGGATGATCGTGAGAAGTCCGACCAGCGAACCCATCAATCGATGCGTGTGCTCGAACAAAATTCCGCCGACCCATTTCGAAACCGGAAACAAAAACATGTTGTATCCGAACGTGGTAGGCCAGTCCGGCACGGCGAGCCCGACGTTTTTGCTGGTGACCATTCCGCCGCTGCAAATCAGCAGGAGCGTGGCGACGCATGTAAGCCATGCGAATCGGTTGAGCCAACGCGTCGATCTTCCAGAATTTCCCCAATTCATCCTGGAAAAGATAACCGCGAATGGCGCCGATTTCGCGGATGGATTTCTTGTAGCCGTCGCCCTGTGGGCGACGCGGCACAAGTGCTGTTTTTACTTCAGCACGGCGCTTCGCACAGCGAAGCGGCTACAGTTAAGGAC
>DATDAJ010000222.1:0-4691 GCA_036525475.1 Candidatus Udaeobacter sp. | reverse complement strand
GAACACATCACACCTCGCCGAGATGGGCGAAGAGAAGTTGCCGACCTATTTTGTGCTGAACGCTTCACGGCTCGTTTCCGCGACGGAAATCAACCATTACAACTTGCATGAAAAACGTGAAGTCGTTTCACACTTTTGGTTGCCGAACGGGCCTGCTGTGATCGGCATCACTGCCGGCGCATCGTGCCCGAACAACTTGATTGAAGAAACGCTGATTCGGCTCTTCGAATTACGCGGCATCTCACGCCGAGATCTAGAGTTGGCGGCCTGATCAGAAAAATTGCTGTAGTGTGCGCTGTCCTCAGCGCATCAAACGTCGCGAATTCAACGGGGTGAAATCCGCTGCGGACAGCGGGCGCTACAGCGCTCGAATTACCCACGCATTTTGTCATAGCGGCACGAAATACCTTATATGGCACGAGCGATTTGGAAGGGCAGCATCAGCTTCGGACTGGTCAACATACCGATCGCGCTTTATGCAGCTACGCGCCGGGAGGAACTGAAGTTCCGTCTTTTGCGCAAGACCGATCTGAGTCCGGTCAATTACAAACGCGTTGCTGAAAAAGACGGCAAGGAGGTTCCCTGGGACCAGATCGTCAAGGGGTATGAATACGAGAAGGGCAAATTTGTCGTGCTACAGGAGGAAGATTTTCAGCGAGTTGATCTCGAAGCCACTCAGACTGTTGACATCCAGGACTTCGTCGATCTGGAAGAGATTGATCCAATGTTCTTCTATAAGCCGTACTACCTGGAGCCGCAGAAAGGTGGAGACAAAGCTTATGCGCTCCTGCGCGACGCGTTAAAAGACACTAACAAGGTCGGCGTCGCGAAGGTGGTCATCAAGACGCGGCAATATCTGGCCGGTGTTAAGCCCGAGGACGGTGCACTCGTTCTTGAATTGATGCATTTCGCGGATGAGCTCGCCGACGCGGAGCAGCTGCACGTGCCGAAGAAGCTGGAAGTCGGCAAACGGGAAATGAACATGGCCAAGTCACTCATCGATAGCATGAGCTCGAAATGGAATCCGGAAAAATACAAAGACGATTATCGCGAGGCACTCATGGATGTGATCGAGGAAAAAGTCGAAGCTGGCGGCAAGGAAATCGAAGAGAAGCCGAGGAAAGCACCGAAGCCGACAAAGGTGATCGACCTGGTGTCGGTTTTGCAAAAGAGCCTCGAACAGAGTGGAGCGAAAGGAAAAAATAAGAGCAAATCACGTTCGAAAAAAGCCCACCCGACTAGGAAAGCAGCGTAGCTGCAGCCGCATTCCTCGGGACGCGGCGGCGCCGAGCGAAATGCCTGGAGACTTGACACTTTATCCAAAAATCACTCAGCCTGAACGATTATGAACTCACTAACTCGGTATGCGATTCCGTTCTATTCCATTATGCGACTGATCGTTGGTCTCATGTTTTTCTGTCACGGTGGACAGAAAATTTTTGGATGGTTCGCACCGCCCGGGCAACATGCCGACCCATTGCCGCCGCTTATGGTAGTGGGTGGTTGGATAGAAATTGTGGCCGGCATCCTCATTGCTGTGGGATTGTTTACCCGTTTAGCTGCTTTCATCGCCAGTGGTGAAATGGCTGTGGCATTTTTCACGATGCATGCCAAAGGCAGCCTCTTACCGATCGTTAACAAAGGCGAACTGGCCGTGGTCTACTGCTTTCTTTTCTTTTACATCTTCCTTTATGGCCCGGGCGCCTGGAGCCTCGATGTGATTTTGCGTAAGACTACGCCTACTAGCTAGGCTTTGGAATCGACGTTCGTGCTCGTTATGAAACACTTTGTATTTGCGCTAGTGCTGCTTGCTGGCTCGGTGCTTGCAGCAGAAGAGGTCAAGGATTTCGGTCGGGATCGGCTAAACACTTCCCCACGGCATGCCGATTGGGTCGATGTGAAGTTGGGAGCCCGCGGGATCAAAGCGTTTGTTGTTTATCCTGAGCGTAAGGACAAAGCCCCGGCCGTACTCGTTATCAGCGAGATTTTTGGTCTCACCGACTGGGTTCGCAGTTTGTGCGATGAACTGGCCGAGAACGGCGTCATTGCCATCGCACCGGATTTACACGCCGGCCAGAAGTTCGAAGATCCGGACGGCGCGCGGAAAGCAACGTCGGCGCTATCCAAGGCGGAGGTGAAAGCGGATCTGGATGCCACGGCGGAGTATGCGCTCACGAAAATTCCCGCGTGCAGTGGCACGCTCGCCGTGTGCGGATTTTGCTGGGGTGGCGGCGTTGCGTTCGAGTACGCGAATGAAAGTGCGAAACTGAAGGCTGCGTATTCGTTTTATGGCGTGGCAGCGGATTCGCCTGATAAAGTGAAAAATATCGCGTGTCCGGTTTACGGCTTTTATGCCGAGAATGACGAACGCGTAGACGCGACGATTCCCAAGGCAGAGGAACTAATGAAAGCCGCTGGGAAAACATACGAGCCAGTCATTTACAAGGGCGCTGGCCACGGTTTCATGCGCTTGGGTGAACCAACCAATCCCGCCGTTCGTGAAGCGGACCGAAAAGCGCGCGATGAAGCTTGGGAGCGCTGGAAGAAGCTGCTCAAGCAACTGCCATAAAGGAATCGCAGAATCCCGCGGAGACACAGACCGGCTGCTTACGGGATCGAAAGCATGGCGTCGCGGACTTTATCCGCGTTATTTTTTACCTTCCAACTCAGTCGCGAGCGCGCTCGCGTCATAGACTTTTCGAAGCGCCTCGATAATGGCGGCGGAATCAACAGACACGGCGCGCGCCTGCGTGTCCGTGTAAGTGCAATCGGTCACCAGTGATTGAATATTGCCATCGAAAATAATACCGACGAATTCGTTTGCTTTGTTCACCACCGGACTGCCGCTGTTGCCGCCGATAATATCGGCGTCGGAAACGAAATCGAACTTCGTTGCCAGATTGAGGTTCGATTTCTTGTCGAGCCAACGTTTCGGCAGATCAAATGGTGGTCGGTTGTCGTGTTCGGTCGACCGCTGATATAGACCGGCAAAATCGGTGAACGCAGGGATTTGCTTTCCATCCTGCTCGTATCCGCGCACCGTTCCGTAGGAGAGCCGCAGCGTGAAGGTGGCATCCGGGTAACTGCTCGCGCCTTCAAGGGCAAACCGAGCGTTTGCAATATCTGCATAGGCTTGTTTTTTGATTTCATCGTGCGCGTTGTAGGTCTTTCGCGCTTCTCTTGCTTGCGCATCGATCATGCGAGCGAGATCGATCATGGGATCGTGCGCCGCTTGCAGCGCGGCTGCGTCTTTGCCGTAGAGATCTTTCCGCACAGAGGCATCCTTGAGCTTTGTGCCGGAGACAAGCTCAACTGCGCGCGCGTGCGGCGACTTTCCAGCGAGCACGTTTTTCACCAGCGTATTGTCTGCGCCGAATGCAGAGGCGAAATCGGTCAACGAGTCGGTAAGTCGCAAAATCTCGTAATCATCATGAATGGGTTCGTTGGAGAAAAGCTGCAGTTCCAGTGATTCGCGCGCGCTATCACGAAAGGTCGGGATCCGTTCTCCGTTGGGCTTTACACGTTCATCGGCGGCCCGCAGTAGCAGGCGCGCATATTTGAAAAGATCTCCGGAGAATGCTCGCGGCCCGCGGTAACCGACCGTGACCGGCCGTTCCTGCTCGAGATAATTGTAAACCGGCGCGTTCTTCGCAATCTCAGCCTGCGCACGTTTGATCCGGTCGTAGGCAGAAAGTGTGGACTCGAATTTCGCATCGCGCCCAATCGCGTCGCCCAGTTTTCCCTCGCGCGCTTCAAGCCCTGACCAGATTTGCGGATCAAGCAGTCCAGCCAGATAACCGTCGTAGCGTTTGCGATTGTTTTGATCGCCGAACAAGTCCTCGCGCGCTTTACGTGCGTTCTCGAACGAACACGCGCTGAAGGACGATTCCAGCACTTCACGACGATAAAACATGTTCAGGACGTACGGCAGATAGCGAGCGCGCATATCGGCCATCTCAGCCAAGGTAAGTTGCCGGTCGGTCTTGCCGGGGCTGCCGCTTACGAAAATAAGTTCGCCATCGGTCGGTCCATTGGAGTTAAATTTGAGAAAGTGCTCGATCTTTGCCGGTTGGCTATTTTCGTACACTCGAAAAAGGCAGATATCGAGATCGTACCGAGGATATTCGAAGTTGTCGGGGTCACCGCCGAAGAAGGCCATTTGCTGCTCAGGCGCGAAGACCAACCGCACGTCATCATAACGTTTGTACCGGTAAAGATGGTACGCGCCGCCCTGGTAGAGTGTGACGACATCTGACCTCAGCCCGGTTTTATCTTTGCTTTCCTTTTCAATGGCAGCGATGGCCGAGCCGCGCGCAGTGGAAGCCTGATCGCTCGTCATGCCTGGTTTCAATGCGCCGGTGACGCGCGCGGTTACGTCCTCGATGGACATCAGCACGTTCAACTCCAAGTCCGTGGATTTGATCTCGTCGGCCTGCGTTTTCGCATAGAAACCGTCCCGCAGGTAATTGTGCTCGGCGCTGCCCATCTTCTGCAACGTGTCAGCGCCGACGTGATGGTTTGTGATGACGAGGCCGTTCGGCGAAACGAAGGATCCGCTCCCGCCAGAGTTGAAGCGAACACTGGCCCTTTGGAGATGTTCAAGCCACTGCGGCGACGGCTCGAACTGATAATTTTCCTTGAGCTGTTTTAGCGGCGGCGCGTTGAAGAGCCACATGCCTTCGTCGGCTAAT
>DATDAJ010000221.1:0-7919 GCA_036525475.1 Candidatus Udaeobacter sp. | reverse complement strand
CCGTCGAAGCGTTGAAGGGTTAAAGCGGATCGAGCCGCGATTCTTCCTCCGCTTCAACGGTTTAACGCTTCAACGTCGCTGTCACCAGCGCACGTTGCCGGATCCCATCGGTCCGGGACCGTAACGTTGGTCATCGGACATTTTTTCTCCGGGGACAGCTGCGCCAGATTGCGAGGACGACGGATCGGAGAGCGTTGCTGTCGTGCAGGCGGCGAGCAAAAATGCAATCAGCAAAACCAGAAAGGCTGTCAGTGCGACTCGTTTAATCACTAACCCGAACCTATGTGCGGGGCATCTCCGATGCAACCAGGCCAAACGACGGCGCTTACAAAGCGCGCTTATAGTCTCAACAATAGGCCTCCTAATTAGAAGTGCCCAGAATTCATTCCTGCATCGGCGCCGGGAGCATATGCCGGACGTGGGAAGTGGGCCGCGGTAGATGTCATCTTTGGTTCGGATGCATTTTCCGTTACGACGCCTTCCTGGGGTGACGAGGCGCAAGCGGAAAGCAGCCACGCGAGTACCAAAACAAGCATCCCAGACCATGCAGAACGTTTATTCACGAAACCGAACCTACTGATCGCAGGGACTGCTGCAACCAGCGAAATTCGTGGGTTGATGCCGAAAGAAAGCCGCCACGAAAAAATTTTGCGCGGAAAGAGAAGCTCGCGTTTAGTTCTGCATGGCCGGCAACTGGGGCGAGCCTGAACGCATGTGGGACGAATACGACTGGGAGCGTTTTCTTCAGCAACAAGACGGCAAGACCGAAAAGTACATGCAGTTGCTGGAAACGTATCTGGATGATCCGCGCCGTGACGAAATTATCGCGCGCGAAATGGGGTGGACGCAGTTGCTGGATGAAAAAGACTGGAGCGCAGAGGTGGACGCGCTTCTGGATGAAACCGCTACCGAAGAGGAAGAGTCAGACGTCGACAATACAGCTGCCTCTGGCGAAACGTTCCAGGAGCACGATCTTTATCGCGCCGCGTTCGATCTCACGCTTTGGATCGATCAATTGTTCGATCAAAACCCTACCCTCCAGAACGAGCCCGCAGCCGTTAAGCTGGCCACTCACGCGGCTCTGGCCAGCGCGAAGCTGGCAGCAGCGTTGAGCGGTGATCATCTCGACGAAATCGGGATGACCATCGCGTATTTGAAACGGGCCTTGAAGGCGATCACCACCTCGATGAATGCAGCTGCGCAACTGCGAAAGGCCGCGGGACTGATTAGCCGGTCGGAGTATCTGGTGTTGCAGCAACGGCTCTTTGAAGTCCGTGACGGCATCGTAAGCCTGATGGGTGAATATCGCGCTGAGTGGCGCCGTCGTTTCGGCCCGGACAGTTTTCAGCGTTGAATGAAATAAGGGCCCGCTCCGTCCAATCATGCAAACGGAAGCGACTCTGGCGCAGTCCGATGTGTCGGAATTGGACCTGGTAAAACGATGCCAGTCCGGTGACACCGAAGCATTCGACGAGCTGGTAACTCGCTACCGTACAAGAGTATTCGGCATGATTTACAACATGGTCCACAACGAACAGGACGCATGGGATCTGGCTCAGGACAGCTTCCTAAAAGCGTGGAAGTCGATCGGACGCTTCCGCGGCCAGTCATCCTTTTACACATGGATTTATCGCATCGTCATGAACGTGACGATCGATTGGCTGCGCAAGAAGAAGATCAAAGGCGGCGATGCCGAGTTCGATGATGCAATTCAACTGAGAGAGATTGATCCGGCGTCCAAAACAGTGCCGAAAACGGAAGCATTGCCCCATCAAGCGATGGAACGAGACGAGATCCGTGCCCGGATCGAAAACGCAATTGGCCAGCTGTCACCCGAACACCGCGCAGTGATTTTGATGAAGGAAATCGACGAGATGCAATATCACGAAATCGCAGAAACGCTGGGGTGTTCGATTGGTACCGTAATGTCCCGGCTGTTTTATGCGCGGAAGAAATTGCAAACCTTACTGAGAGACGTTTATGAAAACGTTTGAGGAGAAATGGACGGCGTGGCTGGACGGCCAGCTCAGGGGGCGCGAATTATCGGAATTCGAGGCGTCGCTTCCTGACAAAGCTGCCGCTCAAGCCGAAAAAGCCGAGGCCAAAAAACTCGGCGAGCTGTTAAAACGCGAGTTGAGTGCGCATCCACTGAAGAACGAAGATTTCTTTGGTCATCAGCTCCGCGAAAGGATCGTGCAGGAAAGTGGGGAGCAACGTCGGGAGCGCGCTCGCCGAAGTCCAACCTCCAGTTGGTGGACGATTCCGCGCCTGCTGTCGGCGGGCACGGCCTCGCTCGCTGTGTTCTTAATTTGCACCCTCTTGGTTATGCATCAGGAAAGACCGCCAGAGGAATCGCAATATCTGACACAGATTCTCAATGCCCGAGTCGATCCTGTCGTTAGTCCGAATGGAACGGTCTCGATCTTCGAGGTGAAACAAGACCGTGTAACAGTCCTTTGGACCGAAGGACTACAAACTTTGCCGGCCGATTACGCCGCGAAATAACTGTTCATGCATCGGTCGCTGGCGGTCGTAATCTTTGTTCTTCTCTTCACGACCAGCGTGGCGCTCGCGTCGCAAGCGGCGGAGAAAGTTTGGAGTGGGCTGGTCATCGCAGAGAACGTTACAGAGCCGCAGCCGATCCCGGCAGAATTGATTCGGATTGAAGGATTGTTGAAAAAGTTTTTCGGCTACAATCAGTTTAAGGTGATCGGTCAATCGCAAAAAACCCTTAAGACCGGTCAGGAAGATTGGCTTGCGACGAGCAAATTTTTCGGACTGCACGTAGACGCGCGCGGTGAAACCCAAGGTGGCTATGTTTTGAACCTGAAGCTTTACAAGGAGAAGGAGCTTTTGCTCGAGACCGAAGCGAAGCTGAGCAAACGCAGCCCGCTGGTGATCAAAGGCCCGCAGGTGGGTGGGGGACAATTGCTGCTTGTATTAGTTGTTCAGTAGGTAGGGCGCGACCGCCGGGCGCGCCGGAGCGACGGCTCGGCGCGCCGTCCCTACCATTCAAAAAAATAAGAGCCGTTCTTTAATCGTCACATGCGCGTTCCACTCGCATTTCTGGTTTTGTTTTTGATAAGGTCGTTAGTCGGAGCTGTGGAAAAACCGTTCAACTTCAACGAGACGCCCGGAAAACTTCCGAAAGAAGTAGTCCCGACGGAATACGCAATCCGCATAGTTCCGAACCTCGACAATTTCACGTTCGCCGGAAGTGAAACCGTGAAGCTGAACGTGCGGAGTCCGGTCCAACAACTGGTGTTGAACGGGCTCGAACTCAAGATCGAAGCGGCCTCTGTCGATGGCAAAGACTTGCCGCTTCCAGCGATTAAGACCGAAAATGAAAAGGAACTCGTGACGCTTACGTTGCCGTCAGAACTCGCGGTCGGCGATCACGCTCTCACGCTTCGTTTCACGGGGAAGATCAATCAGCAAGGGCAGGGGCTTTTCTACATGCGCTATCAGGAACAGGGCAGCCGTGCTCGCAAAATTATGCTCGGGACGCAATTCGAAGCGACTGATGCGCGTCGATTCTTTCCATGCTGGGATGAACCGGCTTTTCGCGCGCGTTTTCAATTAACCGTTGTGGTGCCCGAGGATTGGCTCGCTGTCTCAAACATGCCGATCGAGAGCGAGCAAAAAATCGCCAGCGGGAAAGAAGTGCGCTTCGCATCAACTCCGTCGATGTCCAGTTACCTGAATGTATTCGTCGCCGGCCAACTCGATGTTATCGAATCGCAAGTAGGCGCGACGCAGATCCGCGTAATCGCGACAAAGGGCAAAGCAGAACTGGGTCGCTACGCCCTCGAGGCTTCAGCGGAGATTTTGAAGTACTTCAACGATTATTTCGGCGTGCCCTATCCTTTGCCGAAGCTGGATCAAATTGCTATTCCTGGCGGCTTCGGTGGTGCGATGGAGAACTGGGGCGGCATCACCTATTACGAATCGAGGCTTCTCTTCGATCCGAAAAGTTCCTCCGTCGAGACGAAGCAAAATATTTATGAAGTGTTGGCGCATGAGATGGCGCACATGTGGTTTGGGGACCTTGTAACGATGGCGTGGTGGGACAATCTCTGGCTCAATGAAGGATTCGCTTCCTGGATGGGCAGCAAATGCACCGCGCATTTCAATCCGCAATGGGAAGTCTGGCTCGCCCGAGAACTACCGCGAGATCCAACGCGGCGGACTGGAATCGCAAAGGAGGCGGCGATGGAGGGCGACGCGCGCTCGACCACCCATCCGATTCAGCAGCATGTCGCAACGGAAGCCGAAGCCAATAGCGCGTTTGACGATATCACCTACAAGAAAGGCCAGTCGTTCCTGCGAATGCTGGAGAATTTTCTCGGCGAGGACGTTTTCCGCGATGGAGTTCGGCAGTACGTTGCCGCGCACCAATATTCGAACACAACCACTGCGGATTTGTGGAGTGCGCTTTCGGAAGCTTCGAACAAATCAGTAAGTGAAATTGCGGCCGGCTGGACGAAGCAGCCCGGATTTCCTGTCGTGACCGTTAAGCGAGAAAGCGACGGCAAGATTCGGCTTACTCAGGAGCGCTTCACAGTGAATTTCAAGAAGCCCCCGCCACTGCTCTGGCAAATCCCACTGACGTATTCGGTCGTTGGCGAAACACGGGCGACTTTGCTGATGACCGATAAAACGGCGGCTCTGGAAAACATTCCGACAGATCGCGCACTCAAATTGAACCTCAACGGCGCTGGAAATTATCGGGTCGAATATGATGACCGGTCGTGGGAATTGTTGCTTAAGGCGCTCTCGAACTTAGGCGTTGAAGATCGCGTGAATCTTATGAGCGATGCCTGGGCGTTTGTGCAAGCCGGTCGCGCGCCGGTCTCGCTCTACTTTGGATTAGTCGAAAAGTTGCCCGCTTCTATCGATCTGGCCGAACGCGAACAGATCGTCAACGTGATGGATTTCGTGAACCGTCTGTTGGTGGGCAGTTCTGAACGTGAAAAATTCCAACGGTATGCTCGATCGCTTTTGCGCTCAACATTTGCGACCCTGGGGTGGGAGCCGAAACCGGATGAACCGCCGAACGCTGGAAGGCTGCGTGCAAGTTTGATCGGCGCCCTCGGACATTTGAATGATCCGGAAATCATCGCTGGCTGCCGTGAGCGTTTCGAGAAATACCTCGCACATCCGGCGTCGCTCGCACCGGATTTGCGTGCTCCAGTTCTGGGAGTGGTCGGCCGCAATGCCGATGAGAAGACTTGGAACAAACTGCACGACCTCGGTCTGAAAACCACAAGCATTGAGGACCAACAGAATTACTACAACGCACTCGCTTGCGCGACTGATCCGAAATTGGTGAGGAAGACGCTTGCGATTGCGCTTACGGATGAGCTGCCAACGAGCCGTGCCATCTTCCTGGTTTCACGAGTCGCCCGCGACAGCGGTCATCCCGATCTTGCCTGGGAGTTCGCAAAGGCGAACATGAAAGCGCTGCTCGCCAAAGTCGATGCGGCAGGTGCAAATCGCTACGCGCCCAGCCTGTTTACGTTTTTCTCCGATGGCTCGCGCGCCGACGAATTGAGAAACTACGCCGCAAAAGGCTTAACCCCGGCAAGCGCGCCCGAAGTAGCTAAAGTCGTCGATGAAATTCAGTTCCGGGCGGAATTCAGAAAACGTCTGGCGACTCAGCTGAGCGGGTGGATGGAGCGGAAGAACCGGTGATTACGTAACACGGGCATCCTTGCCTGCTCGGGAACGACCGCAGGCTGGGAAGTCTGCACGACTGTCAGACTGGAAGCCTAAGTTACGTTGCAGGGCCGGACCGAGGCGAATCACTGCTCCAAGTTTTGCTGCGGTGCGATCCACAAGCGCATCGGAATCATCGAAGAATCGACGAAGCCATGCTTCCGAAAAAACGCCTGCGCCACATTTTCGGGGCGATCGGTAAGCAGCGTGATTCGGAGAAAGTTTTTCTTCTTCGCAAAATCGATTGCGTGTTCGAGAAGCTTGTTGCCGTAGCCATGACCTTGATACTGCGTGTGCACTACCAGGTCCTCCAAGAGCATGACGAACCCGCCTTCCGCCGTGCTGATGGTGAAGAGCAAGTTGATCATCCCCACGATGGCGCCATTGCGGCGCAGCACAAAAACGCGGCCACGGCTGGGCTGTTCGAAAATGAGCCGCAATCCGCGGAGCTGTTTATCTTTATCGGGATGGAAGTCGCCCTCCTGAGCGAACAATTCACGGAGCATTTCCGACAACTCGTCCAAGTCCGCTTCAGTCGCCGGCTCGATCACGACATTTTCTTTCTCGGCCATATCGGTGCGAGTCGTTATTTCAGAAATGCGCCCTGTTGGCAACTTTGTAAATTAGACCCTTTTGTCTGTAGCGGATAACGCGTCATCGTGCGAAATCGGTCGTACCTCAAAATTTCTCCCGCCTCGGTGTCGTTGACAACGCTGCCCGTGCCCCTAGTGTAAGCGCTCTCGGAGCGAGCCGGAGCAAGTTCACGGTCTATGAAACGCACTTATCAGCCATCGAAACGGACGCGTAAACGTCAGCACGGTTTTCGCGCGCGCATGCGAACAAAGGGCGGCCGCGCCACTCTAGCGCGCCGGCGCCAACGCGGTCGCAAACGCCTCCTCCCAAAGGGCGTTGACAGGCACTATGCCCGCCACACGCAAGCTTGATCTTCGAAGTTCGAAAATCGCTGACTGGTTAGTGACCTTTCATGTCCTCGCCAGGTTTCGTCGCAAGCACACAGCGAAATCCGTAAATCACGTCTCGCTCATTGCGATCGACTACATTTCGGTAAGAGGATTGCATTTCGAGACGATTACGTGTGGCCCAGGAGCCGCCGCGCAGCACTCCCCATTCGCGACCAGTTGCACGGTTGTCGCCTTTATAAGTGTCGAGACACCATTCCCAAACGTTCCCGCCAAGATCGAATAGGCCTATCGAATTGGACTTGAAACTTCCCACGGGCAGCGTTGCACTGCGTCGCTTTCCCGAAGTTCCCGCATAATCTCCTGCGTCGTTTGGCGGAGGCCATTGTTTACCCCAGGGAAATTCGTTCTTAATTTTGCCGTCGCGCGCTTCGGGCGTCGGACCGCTTTCATTCACCAAGCCGACGGCCATGCTCCATTCGGAATCGGTTGGCAGCCGATACATTTCTCGATCGTCAATCAGATTTTCGTTTTGTTCTTTTTCGGTCAGCCATTTGCAAAACGCCACGGCGTCGAACCAGCTCACTCTTACAGTTGGATCAGTTGGTGTCTGATGGAAATCGGGCGGCTCATATCGTCGGCCTGTCGCACGCAAAAATGCTTCGTAATCCTGTACCCGCGTTTCCCAGATCGAAATCTGAACGTCGGCAAGCGGAACGAACTTCATGCCTAATGAATTAGTGAATGGTTGCCCCGGCGCGGGACCGACGGTCTTTTCCAAACGCGCCGCCAGAAATGTCTGCTGTTGCGGCTCGACTTTTCCACTGACCGATCCCTGCTTGTAGCCGGATAGACGCAGCTCGTACGTGACGTCGCCAGGCTTCACTTCCTCGATTACCAGAGGCGTTTGTCCCAAATCTTTTCCGTTCGCAATCACAGTCGCACCGCCCGGCGCGCTAGTGATCTTCACGCTGCCATTTGCGAACACAAAATGCGCTGCGTTGTCTCGTTGCGCGACGACGTCAATCCTTTGCTGTTCGTCAGGCCACCCGTCCAAATGCGCGACCAGTTCGTGCGAACGGGCGGGCAGATCCAGACGCAGCGGCGTGCGCCCCCGCGATTGTCCATCCACGAAAATCTCGGCGCCGCTGGGTTCGCTGCTAATGTTTGTGAGCGCCCTAACAAACGCGAAGGATTTGTTCGCCGTATCGCTGCGTTGCACGTCAACGTCGCTGCGCATTTCCCAGTCACCGTGGCGCGCGACGATCGAGTATTTGCCGG
>DATDAJ010000220.1:0-3668 GCA_036525475.1 Candidatus Udaeobacter sp. | reverse complement strand
TTTAGCCGATACAACCGCGATTGTGCCAGGCAAGTCGTTTACTGTCGGCTTGCTGCTGCGAATGGCTCCGGGCTGGCACACCTACTGGAAGTTTTCCGGCGACGCAGGCCTCCCCACGGAACTGAAATGGAAGCTGCCGCCGGGCTGGAAGGTCGGCGAGATCCAATGGCCAATTCCGCTGAAGACGATCGATCCGGGCGACATTGAAACCTACGGCTACGAAAATGAAGTCCTGCTGATGCAGGAAATCACGCCCCCAGGGAAAATCGACAGTTCGTCAGCGAACCTTCCCGCCGAAGCAAATTGGCTCGTATGCGAAAAAATCTGCATCCCCGGCAGCGCAACATTGCAGTTAGATCTGCCTGTAGCATCAACAAGCCAGCCGGCGAACACTGACGTCTTCGCCCGTTATCGGCGTCTAGTTTCACAAAATCTGCCGGGACCTGATGTGGCGCGCGTCGATTGGAGCCGGGTGGGATCCGATCTTCGCTTGAAAATTACGAGCGAAACTTTGGCGAAATATCGGGCAGTCGATTTCTTTGCGTTGCCTGAGCAGGAGACAATCGTTGGGCATCCCGAGGTTCAATCGCGGAACAACAATGAAATTGTGTTTCGCGTTCCGCTTGAGTCGGCGCCGAAGGATCTGTCGTCGATGGCGGGTCTCGTGGTGTTTGCGCAGCAGCCGAACGGCGATGATCGCGCGGCGTGGCAGATCACGACAGGCCCCGCAGGGGCGCAGACAGGATTGTCTGCGTCACTTTCCGCTCGGCCGGCGCCGGCGCGCGGAATTTTCACGTTTCTGCTCTTTGGGTTTCTCGGCGGCCTTATTTTGAATTTGATGCCGTGCGTTTTGCCGGTGATCTCGCTCAAGATTTTCGGCTTTGTCCAACAAGCCGGACAGAGCCGACGGAAGATTCTTCGCAGCGGGATTGCGTTCATCATTGGAATTTTTGCATGGTTCATTGCGCTGGCGATCTTGCTGATCGCACTTAAAGGCGCCGGGCGTGATGTAACGTGGGGCGGTTTTCAGTTCACGAATCCTTACTTCGTCCTCGCCTTGAGTGTGATTGTGCTTGTATTCGCGCTGAATCTCTTCGGCGTGTTTGAGGTTTCGTTGCCACAATCGGTTACGCGCAATTTGCTTTCGACGAGCGATCGCAAGGATCTGCTCGGCTCATTTTTCCAAGGCGTGTTCGCGACCGTGCTGGCTACGCCGTGCACGGCGCCATTTCTCGGCACCGCGCTCGGCTTCGCGTTCACACAGTCAGCGGCAATCATTCTAGCGATGTTCGTTGCTATTGCTGCCGGTATGAGCGCGCCATATCTGCTTTTGAGCGCGCAGCCTGCGTGGCTCCGCTTTTTGCCAAGGCCCGGGCCTTGGATGCTGCACGTGAAACAATTCATGGGCTTCCTGCTGTTGGCGACGCTCCTATTTCTGCTTTATGTAGTCGGTGCACAACGCGGCTTGGAAGGAGCGATCTGGGCGAGTTGTTTCCTGCTTGTGATCAGTGTCGCGTGCTGGATGAAAGGCGCGTTCGTTGTGCCAACCGCACCAGCCGTGAAGCGGATCGTCGTGCTCGCGCTCATGCTCCTGCTCGTAATCGGGAGCGGTGTTTATTTCATCGGCGACAAATTTCAGTCCGCAAAAATTGCTTCAGTAGATTCGCAGATCCAAGGTGACTGGCAGCGGTTCACGCCCGAACGCCTGCAAACCGAACTGGAGCAAGGCCGGACTGTCTTTGTCGATTTTACCGCCGCGTGGTGCCTTACCTGCAAATTCAATGAAGCCAGTGTGCTTGAGGCTCAGGATGTACGAGAGGCGTTCCAGCGCCACGGGATTGTGAAATTGAAAGCCGATTGGACCAACGGCGATCCCGTGATCACAAAGTTATTGCAGCATTTTGGCCGCCCGGGTGTTCCACTTTACGTGCTTTATCCCGCGAAGAATGAAGAGCCGATTGTTTTTCCGGAAGTGCTCACCAAAAGGATGGTCCTGGACAAGCTTGAAAGTGCCGCGCGCCGCGTCGCCTCGCAATATTAAAGCGCTGGAATCGAGGCGCTTCACGTTAAATTGTTCAGGCCCCGACGATTGTTTTACCCAAGAACATTAAACGTCTCAGCAATTCTGTTTTCTAATTACTCATATGAACACGAAACTACTCTTAACCGCCCTTACATCATTGATCGGAACCGCTGTCTTTGCCGCTGATGCGCCGGCGGTTGGAGGTGCCGCACCGGATTTTTCGCTCCCAGACGCGAAAGGCAAGACGCATTCGCTGTCGCAGTACAAGGGCAAGTACGTCGTGCTTGAATGGTTTAATCCACAGTGCCCGTTCGTGAAAAAGCATTACGGCGGCGGCAACATGCAGAACCTACAGAAGGAGTTCACGGACAAAGGCGTTGTCTGGCTGACCATCGATTCCAATGCACCGGGCACAGAGGGAAATCTGACGCCGGACGAGGCGCAAAAGATCGCGACATCGTGGAAGACGCATGAGACCGCGCTGCTGCTGGATCCCGAAGGCAACGCAGGTCGCGCTTACGGGGCGAAAAACACGCCGAATATGGTGATCATCAATCCAGAAGGGAAAATCATTTACCGCGGCGCAATTGACAGCAAAGCTACGCCAAACCCATCCGACATCCCGAGCTCTACCAACTACGTGAAGGCGGCGCTGGAGCAATCGTTGTCAGGCAAGTCCGTCGCGACACCAGAGACGAAGCCATACGGTTGCTCGGTTAAATACAAATCCTCGTAGCATTCCCTGCTCTGGCAGGATCGAAAGTTTCAGAGCGGCGGTCTGAATGCGACCGCCGCTTTTCTTTTCTGCACGTCCGGGGGAATGAAAGCGATGCGAGGACGCATCGCACTCCCAAAGCACTTCGTGCAAAATCGAACAAGGCTTGCCACGTTTCGCGAAAGCTTTTCGAGTGCGCACGCGTCCTCGCGTCGCTTTTGCGCTCGCGATGTAACGTGGAACCGTTCACGGTGTCCCGTCTTTGACAGGCGATTCTTATGTTCGTTGCCGGATCAAGAACGAATCGCAATGAGCACCTTCTCATTTTGCTGCTCTGCGTCGCCGCTGCAGTCCGTGTTTTCATTTTCTCAGCAGCATTCCCGTTCTTCAGCAACATTGATGAGGACCTGCATTTCGATCTGGTCACCCAGTATTCGCATGCGCAGGTCCCGCGCAGTTTTGATCGGCTGAAGGAAGAAACTCTGAACTGGATTGTTCCTTACGCTTCGCCGGAGTTCCTGTCTCCGCCGGAGCGTTTTCCAGATGGGAAATTCCCGGCGCCCCTATGGAAACAACCGTGGTCGAAAGTGGAACCGGAGATTGCAGCGACAAGATCGGCCTGGAGCAGCGAAATCAATTTCGAATCATCTCAGCCGCCGCTGTATTACACTCTTGCGGCGCTGTGGTGGTGGATTGGGAAGCAGATTGGATTGATCGGCATTCAATCGATGTACTGGATTCGGTTCCTGAATGCCGCGCTCATGGCGATCGTCGTTTGGTTGGGTTATGTGGCCGCGCGAACCATCGCGCCGGAGCGCCTCGACCTGCGGATTGGCGTGCCGCTGTTGCTGGCTTTCATCCCTCAAAATGTGTTCTACGCGATGAACAACGATGTCCTCTCACCGCTGTGTTTCGGTGTGCTGTTTCTTT
>DATDAJ010000219.1:0-3662 GCA_036525475.1 Candidatus Udaeobacter sp. | reverse complement strand
GTTTCGACGCAGGGCAGGGTGCCTTCTCAACAGCACGATTACTCTACTTCCGCCGTAAGTAAGGCCCGTCCGAATTTTCCGATGGTGTTGCTGATTAACGAAGGCAGCGCGAGCGGTGCGGAGATCGTTGCCGGCGCTCTTAAGGATTTGCGTCGGGCGGTCCTTGTTGGTGAAACCACTTTTGGAAAAGGTTCCGTGCAGAATGTGCTCCAATTGCCGGATGGATCCGCGGTGCGTTTTACCACCGCCAAGTACTACACGCCCAGCAGACAGGTCATTCAGGGTAATGGCGTGACGCCGAATATTCGCGTCGGTATGACCGCCGAACAGGAGCGCGCTCTCTATGCGCTGCGCAACACAGTGAATGTTAAGCCAGAAGACGAGACCAACATCATCAAGACCAAAGATCCACAGATGTTGCGCGCCATCGACGCACTCAAAGGCGTGATGATCTACGCACAGCAAAGCGCGCCGAAAGCGGAAGCGGTAAAGAAATAGCAGTTCCTGTCATTCCGAGTGGAGTCGAGAAATCCCGCGGAATTGCCAGTCGATCTCGCAACAGGATGTCTCGACTTCGCTCGACATGACAGTATTAGCTCTCGAAACCTCCTGTGACGAGACGGCAGTAGCGATTTTGCGCGGCGACCATTCCGGCCACGAGTTGCTTGCGAGCGAAGTCGCATCACAGGTCGCTGCTCATGAGAAATACGGCGGGATCGTACCGGAGATCGCGTCGCGCAATCATTTGATCTACGCGCCGCGGCTACTCGATCGCGCTGCGAGCGCAGCGAAAACCCGGTTATCAGAAATCGATGCGTTCGCTGCCACCAGTGGCCCCGGTCTGGCGAGTTCGTTAATGATCGGTGCGTCAATTGCGAAAGGATTGGCAATCGGCTTCGGCAAACGGTACCTGGGTATCAATCATCTCGAAGGACATTTGCTCTCGCCAATTTTTGGCATCGAAAAAGACGGCGACAACGGCATCAAGCCAAATGTATCGCTAATCGTTAGTGGCGGACACACGATGCTGGTCGTCGTTCGTGGCCTAACGGACTATCAACTCATCGGCCACACCGTTGACGATGCTGCGGGCGAGGCATTCGACAAAGTAGCCAAAATGCTCGGACTTGGTTATCCCGGCGGCCCGGAAATTGAAAAGCATGCGCGAGGCGGCGATCCGAAACGTTTTGATTTTCCCCGCAGCATGCTCGGCTCGGAGAATTTCAGCTTTAGCGGATTAAAGACTGCGGTGCGGTACTTGTTGCCAAAAATTAGACCGACTGAGGAATGGCGTCTGACACAGACGCCCTACAATTTGGATGAGCAAACGCTGCGCGATCTTTGCGCATCTTTTCAGCAGGCAATCATTGACGTGCTGGTGACAAAGACAATCGCGGCGGCGCAAAAGTATCGTGTGGATCTCGTGACGATAAGCGGCGGCGTCAGTTGCAATCAGGAGTTACGCCGCCAAATGCGCGAGGCGAGCAGCCGCAAAGGAATCGAATTCAAAAGCGCCGAACCGTGGTTGTGCACCGATAATGCCGCCATGATCGCTTTTGCCGCGTTGTTGCGATTGCGGGCTGGATTTGAATCGCACGTGACCGAGGAGATCGATCCAAATTTGGCACTCGCCTTGTAGCCGCTTCGCTGTGCGAAGCGTTCTGCATCCGTCTGTTACGGCGTCGCCCACAGGGCGACGGCTACAGAATCAGTACTCGCGCTCGAGCAGATAATTCGCTAGCGCATGCAGCGTTTCAGCGTCGCGATCACTGAAAATCGACAACGCATTGTGTGCTTCACGCGTGAGCCGTTTGGCTTCTGCGCGTGATTTCTCCAAGCCAATGACCGCAGGGTAAGTTGCCTTCTTTGCCGCCACATCTTTGCCGGCGCTTTTGCCCAAAATTTCGGAGGTCTGCGTTACGTCGAGAATGTCGTCGATGATTTGGAAAGCGAGCCCCAGTCGTTCCCCGAAGCGTGTGATTGCGGAAAGCTTTCTAGCGTCTCCGTTGGCACTCATCGCCCCCAGACGCACTGAGCTTCTCAAAATCGCCGCGGTCTTGTTCTCGTGAATAAACTGCAACTCGCGGCGTTTGACGTTTTTACCCTCGGCTTCGAGATCGGCGACTTGGCCGGCGATCAGTTTTTGGCTGCCTGCCGCGACGGCAACCTCGCGCAACAGCATTGACATACCGTAGCGTGGCCTCGGCTTTGCATGCGAAACAATTTCGAAGGCGATGGTTAATAGAGCGTCACCCGCGAGCACGGCGATGCCTTCGCCGAAAACCTTGTGGCAGGTGGGACGACCGCGCCGGAAATCATCGTTATCCATGCTCGGAAGATCATCGTGCACCAGTGAGTACGTGTGGATGCATTCAAGCGCGCACGCCAGTGGAAGCGCATCATTGATCTTCCCTCGACAAGCTTCAGCCGCAGCCAGACACAGAATCGGCCGCAAACGTTTGCCGCCGGCAAACAAACTGTAGCGCATAGCCCGGTGAAGCGTTGTGGGCCTCGTATTCGCTTTCGGCAAATAGCGGTCCAACGCGCGGTCGATCAGCTTCTGGCGAGTGATGAGATAGTCTTTGAGATTCACGTGACAAAAACGGCTGCTGAATTGCTGGATTCTTGATACTCGATAATCCAACCTCGCGCAGACTGTCCAGCGTCAAGCATCCACTCGCAGCCTTCAAATATTTTCAGCTGTTTCTGCTGTGGCGATGGGCTTGGTTCGCATTGCAAGGAAGGCACCCATAAGCAGAATGCCGGCGCTCCAAAGCTGCGCCTGCGTGAGTCGTTCGCCAAAGAGCCAGGCTGACAGCGCCATCGCGATCGCTGGACAGAGTAGTTGGAGGCTTTGAGAAAGCGCGACGCCGATTTCCCGAATCGCGACGTAATACAAAACGTGAGCAAGCGTAATACAGGTTACGGCCGAGATGATGAGAATCAGGTTCGCTTCCACGCCGGCCTGCAACGGAGCTCCGATTTTGCCGAAGGCGAGCGTGAGGGGAAACAGCAGCGCCGAAGTGATGAAACTGACGATCCCGAAGCTGCGGATCGATCCAAGCTCGGCTGACGGGCGTTTAATCAGGACTCCGTAAAGCGCCCAGCAGAACGTGGCCGTAAAGGCAATGAACAACCCGGGCAGCGCGATGTGCTCATCATGCGTATTCGCATTGGCCTGAAACCAGATCACGCCGAATGCGCCGATCAATCCGAGCAATGTCCCAAGCTGGAATTGCCATTGCCGGATGACGACGCGTTCCTCTGGAAAGAATGCCAGCACCAGAAGAGCAGTGAAAATGACTGAAGCCCGGGTGAAAATCGTATACACGCCGGGGCCAATATAGAAAAGCGCCATTACCTGGGTGACTTGGTGGACCACGTTTGGCAAGCATGGCAGCAAACAAAGTTTCACCGCGTGCATACTGATGCGTGGGCCACCGCGACGAATTTGATAAAGTAATAACGGCGCAATAGCGATGCATGCCACCGAGTAGCGATAGAAATTTTGCGCCCACGGATCGTAATACCGGTTCAGGTAAAACATGAAAAGCGACGGCACCGACCAGATGAACACCGTAGCAAAAACTGCGGAGTACCCTTTCGAGAGATTGGCACTCGGGTGCGATGCAGCGTCGCTATGGGCGGGCGACGTTTTATAG
>DATDAJ010000218.1:0-3896 GCA_036525475.1 Candidatus Udaeobacter sp. | reverse complement strand
TGATTCGCAAGAAACAGGACAAGACAGCGGCGTAGGTGTAGCCGCCTCGCTTTGTCGAGGCGCCAGGCACTTTCGCGGCGACGCAGCGCCGCGGCTACAACATTGGACGTTCGATCTTCGATGTTCGATGTTTTGCCTTATTTTCCATGCGCGCGATTCTCATTAACACCGGTACCGAACTTTTGCTCGGTGACGTTCAGGACGCGCATCTTGCGTTTATAGCGCGCGAGATCCTTCCGTTGGGCTTACGAATCGACGAGCGCCGAACGGTCCCCGATAGCGACGTGATCCGCCGCACACTCACTGAATTATTTCCGCATTGCGAAATTCTGTTTGTCACCGGCGGTCTCGGTCCAACCACAGACGATATCACTCGAGAGATGGTTGCTGAATCGCTAGGCTTGGAGCTGTATCAGGACCCGCAACTGCTGACTTGGCTTCAACAGAGGCTGCAAGCGCGCGGAATCAAATGGACTTCGGGTATTGCGCGACAGGCGGATGTCCTCGCCGGTGCGCGCGTCCTTCCAAACGAGAACGGAAGCGCCTCGGGTTTTTATTTGAAGGCGAACATCAATCCGCGCATTCCGTCGCCGCACCTGTTCGTTTTGCCGGGTCCCCCTCGAGAGCTTCAGCCCATGTTCAAGAAATTCGCGATGCAGATTCTGAAATCGATTGTGGAGGTGCCGCTTCCAGTCGAGCGCCGATCCTATAGCATTGCCGGCATGGGCGAATCGCTGGTTGAGAAAGCGATTGGCGAAAAAGTTTTGGCGATCCCAGGGATCGAGCTGGGCTATTGCGCGCGACCAGGCGAAGTCGAGGTGCGCGTCATTGGGCAACCGAACGCGATTGAAACCGCCGATTCCATCATTCGCGACGAATTGGGCATCTCGATTTTCTCGGACAACCACGAAGCGCTTGAAGCAGTCGTCGTGAGACTGCTGAAGCAACGGCATCAAACCCTGGCAACTGCAGAATCGTGCACTGGCGGTTTAATCGCAAACAAGATTACCAACGTGTCGGGTGCATCGGAAGTTTTCCTCGCGGGATATGTCACCTATGCGAACTCAGCAAAGAGCGACGTCTTGAATGTCTATTCGAAGTTGATCGACAAGCACGGCGCGGTGAGTGAAACGGTTGCGCGCGCGATGGCCGAAGGCGCGCGCGCACGAGCGGCGTGCAATTACGGTCTCGCTACCACTGGCGTAGCGGGACCAACGGGCGGCTCGGAGGAAAAGCCGGTTGGAACGGTTTACATCGCGCTGGCTTCAGGAGATTCAGAAACTCTAGCAAGGAAATTCGTTTTCCCAACGGACCGCGAGACATTCAAGCAATTAGCCGCCCAAGCGGCACTCGATCTTTTGCGACGGAAATTACTCAAGGAATGATGGCTTTTCAGCCGTCACGATTTAAGACCCCAGTTCCCGTTGCGCTCCTGAGCGTAGGAAATTAGTTAATCGCCCACTTTCACCGGGGTGCCGACTCTTACGGTATCGTAAAATAACTTTGCTCCATCCGGCGGCATCCGAATGCATCCGTGGGATGCAGGATACCCGGGCAAAATCCCTATATGCATTCCGACCCCTTCGCCTGTTAGCCGCATGAACCACCTCATTGGCGCACCGACATAATGTGTTCCGCTCGGCGCGGAATCGATCCTGGCGCTGATGCCGGCGCGAACAACCCGACCAGAGCCGTCGACGAAGTCGCCATAGATACTGGAACGATGGTCCGGATCCTTTTCCATAACGGAGAAATTACCGCGGGGCGTGCTGTGTCCGGTCTTGCCGGAAGAGATCGGACTGTCGGCCACGATTTGCTCGCCGATCATCAAGTAGGCGCGCTGCTTGGGAAGGGAAACAACAACGTGAACGTTGTCCGGCGTCGCCTGTTTAAGCAAAGATTGATTTACCTTCAGCGGTTCCTGGCGGCTAATGTAAGCCGACGCTTTGCGCATCTGCCTTGGTTGCGGCGCCGGCTTTGGTGATCTTGGTCCGAAAAGGCGGAACTGGGCGCTAATTGACGAGGCAAGAGCCGTCAACAAAAGCGCGCAAAGAAGTGTGCGAAGTGCTCCCGGCATAAATTTATTAGCCGCCACTGTAGCTGTTTACGCGCCGAAGCCAACCCGTTAACCAACGTGATTCATGGCGGTCGGCAGGAGCATTCTGGATGCGGCGCGTCAAGACGGCTTTCGCCGCGCGCGCGAATTCATCAGGCGCGCCTGAATCCGAATTCCCGTGCATCGCTTCCAGCACCTGAAGCAAGCCCCATCCCTGTCCGTGGTAACGCTCCGTGTGCAAAACGCCTTCTCCTTTGAAGTTGACGTAATCGATGAGGGCGTAGCACCCCTGTGGTGTTTTCGTCAGGCGTTCAAATTGTGTCTTCACGTTAGTTCGGTCGGCAGGCGCCGCTTCGGCCAGCATCTTAGGCAGAGAAGCTTCCAATCTGGCAACAAGAAATTCTGCCTGGAGATCGACGGTGTCGGCCAGAAACCGCCGCAACTGGTTCATTTCACCTGTATTTTGCGCTTGCAAGAACTCGGCACGCGAATTCCACGGGCACGGCTGTCCGCGTCCGACCCCCAGAAGTAATGTCGGTAACTTCGCGCCGCGATTTGCTACGAAGCTTACCAGCTTCGGGAAACTCTCTTCGAACGGGCCTCGCCGTCCCTTTGGATACCAGATAAAATGGCCGATGCCGAGCGATGCGAAACCTTCGCCTTGATTCCATGAAGTCAGTCCCGAAATTGTTCCACCACACTCATTTTGCCAGACTCGTTTCCCAATTTTCAAAGCATCGCTGTGCGAGAGCGTGAGGGCCTGCGCCAGTCCCGGCCAGAGCGTAATCAGTCCGGTGGCTACCACTGTAAATGGCAAGCCGGCCCCCCCGAATCGATGGCAAAGCTGTTTTCTTGACGTGCGGCATTTATCCATTAGCGTGCGGCTTTCTGCGGCGACCAACCTTAAATTAAAACGACGCGGAAACACGATCCTATGAAACGTTTTATTGTATTTGTCAGCGCTTCCTTACTTGCATTCCCGTTGTTCGGGCAAGAAAAATCACCACAGCTCAAAGACCAAAAGGACAAGGTCAGCTACAGCATCGGCATGCAGATCGGATTTAATCTCGGCCGGCAAAAAGTGGACATTAACCCTGATATCCTGGCCGCCGGAATTAAAGACGCTATTGCCGGCAAACCGCAACTGACGACCGACCAGGTTAAGGACATCATGGGCCAATTCGAAAAAGACATGGAGGCGAAACAGAAACAACTAGGCGAAAAAAACAAAACCGACGGCACGAAGTTTCTCGAAGAGAACAAGAAGAAAGCCGGCGTGAAAACGACTGCGAGCGGTTTGCAGTACAAGGTCGAGAAAGAAGGAACGGGAGCGCAGCCCAAAGCCACCGACATGGTTACCGTGAATTATCGGGGCACTCTGATCGATGGGACGGAGTTTGACAGTTCGTACAAGCGCGGCCAGCCGGCGACCTTTCCGGTTAACGGAGTGATCAAAGGCTGGACCGAAGCGCTTCAACTGATGAAGCAGGGAGCAAAGTATCAGTTGTTCATTCCCTCGACCCTCGCGTATGGCGAGCGGGCAATGGGCCCGGACATTGGTCCGAACTCGACCCTGATTTTTGATGTCGAATTGCAGGATGTGAAACCGCCTCCCACCCCTGGTCCACAGGGTTCTCCGAACGTTGCGGTTCCACAGGGTTCTCCGAAGGTTCCTCCTCCGCCGTCACCGGCGCCAACTAAGAAGTAGCGCTGACGCGACGCTCAAGGAGTAGAGGTAACGGCTGGCAAGCCGTCACTCCTTGAGAATTGATTCCCACTGCAGCACCGAGGCATCGCCCCACAAACCTTCCAAGCTGTAGAAGGCGCGTTTGTCGCGATG